>CAYHFB010000149.1:0-8408 GCA_964355695.1 uncultured candidatus Brocadiaceae bacterium | reverse complement strand
GGCTTTCTATGATCATACCATTCCTTCGGGATTATTTTCGCGGGTGTAATGGGAGATTTCCATTCCTCTTTGTGATCAGACAGGCTTGTTGGACACAAACCGATGTACCTCAAACTTCAGGTTTGATGGACGTTGCGCCCGGCACCGATTGCGTGGCTTCTGGTGTGGCGTACCGTGCAGGCGTCCATCAGGGCTGAAGCCCTGAGCTACGGTATTGAAGCCATAATAAAATCGGCTTGCAATTACACCGATAACTGAGTATAAAGGAGTGCGATTGTCTTTGCTTGTTTTAAGGTGGTTGGCTTTGGTTTAGCGCGGGTTTTTCAACATTTAATTGCCTCATGCGTGTATCCATTGGCTATCTGGAGATTGTCGGTGGTTTTGCGCGTGAAATTAAGATGTATCGTTGTTAATGTGTGACAGAAAACATTCATCGGCCAGATCAGAGAAGAGGGGACTAAATTGTGAAGGTGAAAATTCTTGTAATTGATGATGAACCGGACATTACGTTTGTTCTGGAAGGGTTGCTTTCAAAAGAAGGATATGCAGTTGATACCGCAGGCGGCGTAGCAGAGGCAGAAGAAAAGATGGTAAAGAATAACTATGATTTGATATTGGCTGATATTGTCCTGGGAAGTGAGACCGGTGTTGATATCTTGAGGCAGGTGAAAACGAAAAAATTGAATAGCATAGTTATTTTTATGACGGGATTTCCTACGTTTGATACTGCGGCTGAGGCGATCCTGCTTGGTGTGTATGACTACCTGCCGAAACCCATTGAAAGGGGACGTCTCATAAACACCGTAAGAAAAGCGTTACAAAGCAAAGGGCTTGTTGACTAAAATAGAATGTGTAGTGTCCGAAGACATTAAATATTTTTTTGTTGCCCCCTCAGTCCTTGTTTTTTTTTTAACCGGGGGGCATATCTGGCGACGCGCTTTCTGTTCTTCGTGGCTGTTGTAGAGCGAAGTGTTTCTTCGCTCTACACGAGAAATTGCCGAAAAAACAATCCCTTACTAAACACGTTTTTTGTGAAGCCTCGTATTCCGCGATGTATAAGGCATTGGATCCAATCCACACGTCCCTGATTTTCACACCATTCCGGCTCGTCCGGGTTATGCTACGGGGTAAGAATTACCGGAGAAGCAGAAACGTTCCACACCTTTTGAGCATATTCCTGGATGGAGCGGTCGCTTGAAAATACACCTATCCTGGCTACGTTTAAAATTGATTTCCTTGTCCACTCCTCATGGTCATGATAAAGCCGGCTGACCCGCTCCTGACAACTCACGTATGATGCAAAGTCCGCCAGCAGGAAATATTGGTCCCCTTGATAGAGTAAGCTATCCACGATTGGCCTGAATACGAAAGGCTGCTGGGGTGAAAAATGGCCGTTGCTGATCATGTCAATTATTTCTTTCAACTCAGGATTTTTCTGGTAATAGTCGTAAGGGCTATATCCTTTTGCTTTCAGTTGTTTTATTTCTTCGACGGTCATGCCGAAGATAAAAATATTGTCGTCGCCAACTTCGTTTTTGACTTCAATGTTGGCTCCGTCCAGTGTGCCGATGGTGAGGGCGCCGTTTAAGGCAAATTTCATGTTGCTTGTGCCTGACGCCTCCGTACCGGCCGTGGAAATCTGCTCGGAAACGTCCGCAGCCGGGATGATTTTCTCGGCAAGCGAGACGCGATAGTTTACCAGGAAAAACAGCCTCAATCTTCCGCCAATGACGGGGTCGTTATTTACAACGTCGGCCACGGAATGAATTAGTTTGATGATTAGTTTAGCCGTAGCGTACCCCGGCGCCGCCTTGCCGCCAATAATGACGGAACGAGGCGTGTACTCTGCCTTCGGATTTGCTCTGATCTTGTTGTACAGATAAATAACGTGCAGGACGTTGAGCAATTGCCGCTTGTATTCGTGAATGCGCTTGACCTGGCAGTCGAACATTGAGTTTACGTTTATTGCAAAGGTGTCGTCGTGCTTGAGATGATCGGCAAGGCGCAGTTTGTTTGACAGCTTGATCTTTCTCCATTCTTCCCTGAATTCTTTGTCTTCCGCGAAGGGGGTGAGTTTTTCCAATTCCGGCAGGTTTTTTACCCAGCCGTCGCCGATGTTTTTGGTAATGAGCTGCGCGAGTTCCGAATTGCATTTCTGCAGCCAGCGGCGCTGGGTGATGCCGTTCGTTATGTTGAAAAAACGCTCAGGAAACATTTCATAAAAAGGTTTGAATACGTGTGTCTTGAGCAAATCCGTATGCAGGGCGGCCACGCCGTTGGTTGAATGGCTGCCGACGATTGCAAGATGCGCCATACACACCTTTCTTTCTCCGCTTTCATCAATGAGCGACATGTCTTGCTGGTGTTCGGCGCTGCCGGGGAACCGGTATGCGACCTCGCTGAGAAAACGGCGGTTGATCTCGTAAATGATTTGTATATGGCGAGGCAGCACGCGTTCCATCAGGCTTACCGACCATTTCTCCAGCGCCTCCGGTAATATCGTGTGATTCGTATATCCGAATGTTTTTACCGTAATACCCCAGGCTTGTTCCCATTCAAGATGTTCGATGTCTATCAGCATGCGCATGAGTTCCGGTATGGCTATGGCGGGATGCGTGTCGTTCAATTGGACGGCCACCTTGTCGCTGAATTTGCTGAAATCCTGATGGCCTTTTTTGTAGCGGCGCATTACGTCCTGCAGGGTTGCCGACACAAAAAAGTATTCTTGTTTCAGCCGTAATTCCTTCCCCTCGAATTTGTCGTCGTTGGGATACAGCACCTTGGAAATAATCTCGCTTCGCTGCTTGTTTTCAACTGCCCTGATGTAGTTCCCCTCGTTGAAGTAGCTAAAATCAAATTCACGGGTGGATTTTGCCGCCCAGAGCCGCAGGTTGTTGACGGTGTTATTCTGGTAGCCGGGAATAGGCGTATCGTAGGCCATTGCCATTACGTCCTGCGTATCAACCCACTCGTGGCAACGCTTTTCATTGGCGTCGGTATGCTGGTGAACCCGTCCGTAAAATTGTACCGTATAGAGATATTCCGGACGCGCGATTTCCCATGGGTTTTCGTACCGAAGCCAGTTATCGGGGGATTCCACCTGATAGCCGTCTTTAATCCTTTGTGAAAAGATGCCGTATTCGTAGCGGATACCGTATCCATAAGCAGGCAATTCCATGGTTGCCAGAGAGTCGAGGAAGCACGCGGCAAGCCTGCCGAGTCCGCCATTGCCGAGTCCGGCGTCCCACTCGACCTCCCGTAGTTCTTCCAGTTCGTATCCAAGGTCGAAACATGCCCGGACGACGTCGTTGTGCAGATTAAGATTGATCAGGCTATTGCCCAGCGTGCGTCCCATAAGGAATTCCATAGATAAGTAGTAAACGCGTTTTACGTCGTTATCGTAATAGGATTGCTGGGTGTCTATCCACCGTTTTACCATACGGTCACGCACGGTGTAGGCCAGGCTTTTGTAAATGTCCAGCATGGTTGCCGAATATGCGTCTTTGGCCAGTGAACATTCCAAATGCCGTGCAAACGAGTCCCGGAGAGAGTTTGCGTCCGTCCCCAGCTTGGTTGTCAATAATGCCTTCAGTTTTGTGGTACGAGACATATTAATTAGATGTACCTCCGATTTGTAAGGAAGAAGCAGGGGGTTGCCCTACACGAATTACGGATACCTCGTGAACTGTTACGGATTGGCAAACATACAATCCCCGTGAACACAATGCGCTTCATTATAGCTTTGCTTTGTATCCGCGTCAATATGTTGCAAAAATTGTGAAAAGATCTTTAGGTTTATTGACGCATCCCTTAGAAGGTGGAAAATCTTGTAGCGCGGGGGGGCATCCCATAGGTGTTAAGTTAAGCAATAAAAAGTCTGGTAAAATCAGCCTAACCGTATTAGCAACACAGCCCCAAAGGGGCGCAATACAACAGCCCAAGGCAGCGCCCACATGTTTATACACATCTTTTCGCTCAAGTGTATGAACGAGATGTGAAGAATGCCATGTTGCGTGCCGTCAGGGCTAAAGCCCGAATTGGCGTGTGTCTGCACCCCAGCCTGAAGGCTGGGGTTAATGAACGGCAGATAGTAGACCACTCAATCCGTGCTAATTCGTGTCTATTCGTGTCCATTCGTGGCTATTTAGCACTGACGGTAATAGGGCGAAGGCATGGCATTCGTTAAAACTATGGTACATATAGTCTGGGGTACAAAAAAACAGAGGACATTGTTCGGCCAAAGATATCAGGCCGTTAATCGTAAGCCATATCAAAAGATGTGTATAAACATAAGGGCAGCGCCCTGGGTTTAGCATTATTAGCACAACAAGCCCTGAAGGGGCGACACTGGGCGCAAAACAACGGTTTATTCCGTATTGCGCCCTTTCAGGGCTTGTTTGTTTTTCCGTATCCCCAGGGCGTTGCCCTGGGCTGAGTTATTTTGCCCCTTCAGGGCTAACAAAAACAAGGGTTTGCCGGTAATTATAGGTTTCTAAACTTAACACCTATGGGGGATCCCCCGCCAATGCTGACCATAAAGGTCGGCGCAACAAAAAAGACGTCGCCGTAGGTGGCCTAATCAACGTATGGGAAATCCAAAGCTGCGGTGGAGCATCATTAGGGTTGCAATCCCTGGTGTGTGTTCAAACAGCGGCAAGGCTGAAGCCTTGCCCTACGGATAAAAACAACCAAAAGCCACCGACCTGAAGCTTGAAATTTGAAACATGAAACATGAAACCTGGAACTTGAAACCTCATTCCCGCTTTGAAGCGCCAATCTTACCCTCCGTCCCGTTCAGTAGCCTTTTAATATTGGATTTGTGCCTGATGATCAGCAGGGTGGTGAGGAACAGGGAAAACAACGTCAAATAAAGCCCCTGGCCGAAGGGGTCTTTTCCTAAGACAATGATGCATACTACCACCGTAATTGCGCTCGTTATGGAACCCAACGAGACGTATCGTGTGATAGCAACCGTTATCACCCATACGGTGAGGGCGATGAGGATTGGTATGGTCGCCAACCAAAGTAACACCCCGCTTCCTGTTGCAGCAGCCTTTCCCCCTTTAAAGCCGAGAAAGATGGGGAAGGTGTGTCCACAAATTACGCCAATTGCACTGAGTACGGGCAAAAGGCCGTTGTCCGGGCCTCCCAATAACCTGTCTGCAGCAAAAACGGGCAAAAAGCCCTTCAGCATGTCCAGCACGTACACGGCTATGCCATACGATTTACCAATGGCCCTGGAGACATTTGTCGCCCCCGGGTTGCCGCTGCCGATCTTCCTGATATCCACACCCTTTACATATTTGGCAATAAGAAAACCAAAGGAAATACTGCCGATGAAATACGAACCGATAAGGCTAACAATGCATGGTATAATCATAGCGTTAATAATTCTTGAATCCTCAAAACAAAAGGTTAACGAGGCCTCGCCTCTCCCATACTGATTAAAAAACGTTTGAAACCACAGATTACCTGGCGCGGCCTCTGGCCGCAACCAAATTCGAATATCGAAATACGAAACAATTTCAAATGACAAAAAACTCAATGCTCAAAACGTTACGTAAGCCTTGCTTAATCAATATCTTACCGTTTTGCATGGTGAAAAACGAGCATAAAAAACAAGAAGTTGATGGATGGTAGTACCGATTTTGATTATGTATTTTTTGTTTTGAACACATCCAGCACACGCCACCACGATTTGTGGAGAAAATACCGTGTGTGATGTTGACGGACGCGTTTTTTCCAATCCGTTTCAATCATATTGCCGTGTGTCATGTAGGATTTGAAAAAACGTATTCTGTCTGTTTTGGAAATCAAATCCATCTTTTTCTCAAGGCGAACACCCCGTCCCTTCGCAGCATACTCCCTTTTATCATGGGATGCCATGGAAGATGCATTTTCGTTGCGCGTTGGGCTATTATTCGTAATCGTTTGCCCGGAAAACCAGCGTATCTTGTCGATGGAGCGGTTAAGGCGCAGTAAATTCTTCATCCGCTGCTCAACCGTCAATTTATCGACAACGAAGGACTTGTCAAGGTCAATAATATACGCGCTAAAAGCCTCCGAAGCTTCTTGTTTCAAGAGAATATTTTTTAAATGCAAATCCGCGTGGTAAATACCCGCATCGTGCATAGTGCGTATCAATTTTACCAGGGCGCGGATTATCGCATGTTTTGACTGTTGGATGGTCTCCAGCGGGGTTTCCTGAAGGAATTGAAGCAGGTCAACGGCTCCAGGGATTTCCCGGGTAATGAAACGTGCCCGATAAAACGGACCACAGAGTTTTTTCTTTGTGATGGCGATTACTTCCGCCGAAGGCACTCCCTTTTGCAAGGCAATTTCGTTTATGCAGACCTCGTTCAACGGTCTGTCCCCATCGCAAAAAACCCCACGCAGGAGCTTACCCAATAAGCCTCCATGCCGGTAGTCCCTGATAACAAACCTCTCCGCGCTGCCTTCCTTCACGGGAACGGACAAGCAAACACCCCGTCCGAATTTCCTGCCGGCATTATCACCGTTACTGCACATAGGCCCCATCCTGGAGAGTGTGTGGTAAACCGCCTCTTTATATTGCGCCTTTACCACGACAGTCATGCCACCAACGGTATCCGATAAGAACGTGGGGGGGATTTTTGATACGCATGTCATAATCGTATAGTATATATGAGTATACGGATTAATACAAACGTAATTTGGGGCAAATTGCTATTGCAAAGGGGGGGGGCAGGGATTATAGTTGAGTAGGTTAGGTTGGGTGGAGGAAGCGAAACCCAGCATTAATCTATTTCAAAGGAGTCAAATGCCGAACAAGGAATTACGAATGTCGAAGAATAAGAGAGCTTATGGCTTCGAAATCCCCGCTAACCACTCATGAACGCCCCGACAATGAATGCTGACAAACCGCAAACTACCGTGAATCAATTCAGTAATCCCCGGAATATCCTGGTCATTCGGCTGGGCGCAATGGGGGACATTATCCATGTAATGCCTGCCGTAAAATACCTTAAAACTGCATTTCCATCGGCACACCTTACCTGGCTTGTTGAGGACAAACTGGAGGATTTGGTTAAAGGACTTCCTGATGTTGCCGAGGTCATAGCCTTTCCGCGAAGGCAGTGGCAGGCATGCCTGAAGCGCCCAACGAGATGCTTTGCGATGGTTTCTGAATTTCAAACGTTTCTGGGCAAACTAAGGGAGAAGGAATACGATGCGGCGCTGGATTTTCACGGTAATTTCAGGAGTGGATTGTTGACGCACCTGTGCAATGCGAAGGCAAAGATAGGTTTTTCTCCGGGATATTGTAAGGAGTTTAATGCTGTTTTTACCAATGCACACGTTACCCCACCACAAAAGAAGATGCATAGGGTTGACAAGTATCTCAGCCTGCTTCGTGGCTTGGGCATAGAGGCTATATACCAAAAGCCGTCGTTTTCAATCCCTGACGCCGACAGACTCTTCATTGATAATTATTTACGTGACAACCGGCTTGATCAAAAACCTATCGCCATTATTCATCCCGGCACCAGTTTGTTTGGGAAGTACAAGCGCTGGCCTCTTGAAAACTATGCGCGCCTTGCCGACCGATTGATACAGGAGTTCGGTTACTCGGTCGTATTTACCTGGGGACCGCAGGAGTATCAAATGGCAATGGATATCGTGTCGTCCATGCGTTGCCAGGCGGCGATTGCGTGTAAAACGTCGTCCGTGCTGCAATTGATAGCATTGCTGCAACGCGCCCGACTCTTCATCGGAGGGGACACTGGGCCAACCCACCTTGCCTCATGCCTTGGGGTGCCTACGATCGCTATCTTTGGGCCAAAAGACCCGCTGGTTTACGCGCCCTATGACAAGAACGCCGTGGTGGTAAGAAAGGACATCCCTTGCAGCCCCTGTTCCCGGCGAACATGTAAAAACGTGATGTGCATTACCGCCATTACACCGGAGGACGTGCTTGACCGTGTGAGCAACCTTGCATCGTCAGAGTAGCAGGTGGCCTGGTTTAGGCCACGAAAATAAGTATTTCCATCCTCTGCAGTCCACCGTTTGATTATCTTGTTAACGTCCTTTTCCGTCTCAACAACGCATAGAAGGCCGGGTGTCTCTTAAAGAGTTGCGTACCTTTTCCTGGTTCTCCGGGTACCGCGCCCGTAGCTGATGCTTTGGGATGGCGGCCAGGGGAATTAACATAATCCGACCATCAGGTAAAACCTCCATGTCTACCGCATCTCCAGGCTTGATCTGAGCATAATATCCACTTAACACCGTTGGCATAAAAGTTTATACTGTCCACCATGAGAATATGTGGACAAGAATTTTCAAGCAGTATCATTGACCGAATAGGTCAGATCCTAGTCTAAGGTGGACTGGTTTGTCAAGACCATTTACTATTAAAATGTAGATGCATTAAT
>CAYHFB010000148.1:0-8421 GCA_964355695.1 uncultured candidatus Brocadiaceae bacterium | reverse complement strand
CAGGTTATATGCTGCACATTACCCATCACAGGACAATTCTCCTATTTTCTTATTATCACTCAATTTGTAATGTTAACAAGTTAGAATTGCAGGCATAAGAATACTATATGTCAAGATTTATACTAATTTCCCCTTGACTTACGCTGTAATGTTTGCCAGTGTAGGGGAAACTATGTTAATATAGTCAGAAGCATCTGTTTTTCGAAAAATCCAGGGGTAAATTCCCCATGTTTACTGGTTTCATTTTCGAAAACCTGATTTGTTTGGCTATAACTATAGTTAGCCTTGAAAGGGAATTGAATGGGATTAGCCGAGTGGTTTAGTGGTTTCTGCACAAACCTCCAAATTCAGGATGGCGCAACTATTTCTAGCCGCTATAAAGCTATAACGCGTCGGCTGAATGCTGATTTTTGGAATACTACGTCTGATTTGTCTCATAGCCTGTATGTGGGCTCATACGGCAGAAACACCGCAATAAATGGGTTCAGTGACCTAGATATGGTCTTTGAGTTACCGTCTGCACTGTATTATCAATACGATGCACATAGTGGGAATGGTCAATCAGCATTGTTGCAGGCGGTTCGCTCTTCGATGCAAAAAACATATTCTACATCTAGTGTTGGCAGTGACGGACAAGTCGTTGTTGTCAGTTTTCAAGATGGAATTACTTTTGAAGTAGTGCCTGTTTTTGGTAACCAGGCAGGCAGTTACACATATCCAGACTCAAATGGTGGTGGCTCTTGGAAAACAACAAACCCAAGAGAAGAAATAAAGGCCATTAAAGACCGTAACACGAATTGCAACAGCAACCTGATACTCCTTTGCCGCATGATGCGTGCATGGAAAAGAAAATGGGAAGTACCAATAGGTGGGCTTCTGATAGACACATTGGCTTATCAGTTTATCGAGAATTATGAACATCGCGAGAAATCGTATTTATATTATGACTTCATGTGCCGTGATTTCTTCAAGTGGATGGCAGATCAGAATTCAGAACAAAGCTACTGGAAAGCTCCCGGCAGTGGCCAGTATGTTTATGGAAAGGGCTTGTTCCAGTATAAGGCCAAGCGTTGTTACAACATCTCTCTCGACGCCATAGCGCGTGAAACATCTACTCCAAAAGAGGAGTGGTCAGCAAAACAAGAATGGAGAAATATCTTTGGAACAGCATTCCCAGACTAATGATTCTCCTGAGTCCAGAAGAATACTCGAAGGGCAGCTTCGGGAATCTTTTGGAAGAGTTGTTTACTCACATAAGACTCATGAGAAATGCGCAGATATTCTGCTTAGCCGCCTGTCGTCAATAAAGTTGTGGCAGATCATACTATCCGCAGTAACTACAGGTGGATTCATTTCCGCATTCTTTGGGGCAGGTAATATCGGGGCAACCATCGGAGTTCTGGTATCTACAAGTCTTCTTGTTCTTAATGCGTATACGAAAAACTACGATCTCGGAGAACTTGCACAAAAACATAAGCAGGCTGCTAACGATATTTGGCTTATCAGAGAGAGATATCTTTCGCTAATTACGGATCTAGCAATGGGCGAAAAACCATTGGAGGCACTGCAACAAGAAAGAGATGTCTTAGTTGAGGAACTTCATTCGGTGTATTCCGGCGCCCCAAGCACCACATTTCAAGCATATAAGAAGGCGCAAGAGGCCCTCAAACAGAATGAAGACATGACATTTTCGGATGAAGAAATAGTTGCTTTCCTTCCGAAAGAACTAAAAAGAGGCTAACAACCGGTTCCACGGGACGTTAGCCATCTGACCTATAATCTCTTCGAGATCACCATGAAACCGGCAAATGCGCTAGCAAAGCATCTAATCGCACCGACGCCGGAGGAGCGCTTTGTAGAGTTCCAGTACGCGAAAATGAAGGATATCACGAAGCACTTTCTTACGCCGCTTGTCCTCACACTCACTGAGAAGCTCTTAGGCAATTCGGCGTCGGAAACAGCAAAGAGCCTGCTAGGCTATTCTTGGGCGTCTCTCATCTTTGCGTTCATCTTCGCTGGTGCAGGTTTGGCAGGAATCTTCTTCGCTGCAATCGCTGCAAGAGAGATCGGCCAACCCGAAGTTGCGCTTCGTCCTGTAATTACCGGCGGCACAAAGCAATCGTAGAAAGACGTTTTCGGTTGTGCCTCTGCAGACGCGGCGAGTAAGGCATTTTATAACGTATGGTTTTTCTGTTGGATTGTGGGCAAAGCCCGCTTTGGACTATGTAAACGTAGAGGATAACAACGTGTCCGTAAAGATTATGTAGCTTTCACATTCATTTGGGAAAGCAGGATTTAGTGGATTTTCATGAGACATAGATTGAAAATCTATGTGGGAGACAGATAATGGAAAGAGACGCGGTACTCGCTATTTTGCGTGACTTCAAACAGAACTTTGCTGATAAATATGGCATACTTGAAATCGGAATCTTCGGTTCGATTGCTCGTGATGAAGCACGGGAGGACAGTGATGTTGACGTCTGTATAAAAACAAAGACCCCGAATCCGTTTGCGCTGGTGCATATTAAGGAAGAGATTGAAAGCCGGGTACGGAAACATGTTGATATTGTGCGGATACGGGAAAAGATGAACCCTTTTCTTAAAGAGCGCATAGAAAAAGAGGGCGTGTATGTTTGACAAGAACCTTGTTCTGTCAATACTCCAACAGATTGATGAAGCTCTTGAAAAAATCAAGAGCCGCTCTGAGTAAATTCATAGCGCAGACGATTTCACGGATTCTCCTGCCGGTATGGAAAAGCTGGATGGTTCTGTATGTTATTCATCGCCATAGGCGAAGCCTTGAAGAATATAGAAAAACAACAAATGGCAGCCTTCTTTCGCAATATACTGAAATTGACTGGAAAGGCGCTAAGGGCTTTCGTGATATTATCGCACATCACTATTTTGATATAGATGCGGAAGAGGTGTTTTGGATATGCGCACATGAAGTAGCGCCGTTATCCGTTACTATTAAAAAGATGATAGAGGATTTACGGTAATGACACTCCAGATTATGTCTCAAGAAGGAGTCAAAGCCAGAACAAAGATAAGAAATTGAACGAGTTGTTGTGGCAAACATATTGCGTCTAAATTGAGGCTGTTTACCTATGGTTAAAGCAGAAATTGAGCAAGCAGTCTTAAAATTAGTAAAAGCATTAACAACAAAAGGTATTCGTATTGATAAGATAATTCTTTATGGCACTCAATTACCGGGGGGAAAGCCACGTATTGACAGTGACATAGATTTGGCCGTCGTTTCGCCTGATTTTGGTAAGGATAGATTTGAGGAGGGGAAAACCCTGTTACAGATTGCATGGCGAATTGACCCCAGGCTCGAACCAATCCCAATATCCTCTGAATCGTATGAAAATGATACTTGGGTTCCCCTTGTTTATGAAATAAGACAGAATGGAATAGTCTTATTTGCGGCACAGAAATTTGAAAAAGTTTGAAGATCATCCGGTTGGTATAAGCTTAGAAATGTTTATGAAGTGTGTAATCATGCATAAAGAGATACCGGTAAAAGTATCAAAAGAGAAAATATCAGAATTCTGCAAGAAATGGAAAGTTAAAGAATTTGCCCTTTTTGGCTCTGTGCTACGGGGCGACTTTAAGCCGGACAGCGATATTGACGTACTGGTGGATTTCGAACAGGATTCAGGTCGTACCCTATTTGATCTCGTAGATATGATTGATGAACTAAAAATTATTTTTGGACGCAATGTTGACCTCCTGACGCGAAAGGCCGTGGAAAGGAGCCGGAACTATATAAGACGCAAGGAAACCTTGTCTTCTGCAGAGGTGGTATATGTCTCGTGACATGTCATATCTTCTCGATATTTTACCAAATGTGAGATAACAATGAAAAAGCCATTGGAAAAAACTTTCAATACTGGAATTCGTATTGTAGAAGTTCGCGTCAGAAATTTTCGGTCTTTGCGGTCTGTAGATTTGTCTCTTGACCGTCTAACTTTACTCATCGGGCCAAATAATTCTGGAAAAACAAGTTTTCTTGAGGCGCTTTTTGCAGCAATGGGCGCCGGAAGGCGGGTTCTGAGTAGTGATGATATTTATATCAAACCCAATGAATCTTCCCCACCTTATAACCGTTCAATATTGATAGATGTTTTGATTAGACCAATTCACGAGGACGGGAATTTTAGCGACACCTTCCCTGAAGGTTCGTATTGGTTGAATCTTTGGCGCAATGGAATTGCGCAGGATGATGACGATAATGATTTCATGGCGTTTCGCACACGGCTAACGTGGAAAAACGAAAGTGGTGAATATAACATTGAACGACAATTTCTTAGAAAATGGGTTTCTGATTCGTCAAAGATCGAAGATGTTGAGATTAATTCTGAAGCTGGTTCTGTCAGTGCGAAACAACTGGAGCCAATGGCGTTGCACTTTATGGATGCAAAGCGAGATATTGACGACGACATGAGACGTCAGGGGTCATTCTGGCGGAGGATGACAAGCGATCTTGGTTTATCGGACAAAGATATAAAGTCTTTCGAGAAAATCCTGACAGAAATAAATGAAGAAATTGTCGAAAAGAGTGCGGTACTGAAACACTTGGAATCTGCGTTAGGTGACCTTTACAACGTCATGTCGGGCGAGCGTGAAGGAATCGAATTGGCGCCTGTGGCACGCAAGCTGAGGGATTTAACAAAGGGCATTGACGTCAACTTTACTATAGAGGGTTCTCAAACATTTCCCTTGATTCGGCATGGTATGGGAACACGTAGTATGGCGTCTATTCTTGTATTCCAAGCATTTATGAAATGGCGCAGTTTAATGGCAAAAGAGGATGCTGTTCATCCCATGCTGGCATTGGAAGAACCTGAGGCGCATTTGCACCCTCAGGCTCAACGTGCATTGTTCGGACAGATCAGGGAAATTCCTGGGCAGGTCATAATAAGCAGCCATTCTCCCTATGTGGTGTTCCACGCGAATTTCAGCGAGTTACGTCATTTTCAAAAGAAAGGCGCTGATACCTTAGTTACAGCCATAACTCTCAAAGACATTCAACCGGACGATCTTCAAAAAATGAAATGGAAGGTGCTCAATACGCGCGGGGATATGTTATTTGCGAAAGCCTTAGTACTATTCGAGGGTGAAACAGAAGAACAAGCATTTGCCCATTACGCACAGGAATATTGGAGCAAAAATCCAAATGAATTGGGGATCAATTTTATCAGTGTAGGTGGTGCTGGTGGCTATCTCCCATTTTTAAGATTAGCCAAAGGACTCGGGCTTAATTATTATATTTTTTCCGATGCCGAGGCGACCCCTTTGGATAAAATGTCCAAAGCATTAAAGCAAATTGGTATCAACGATTATAAAACCTGTTCAAAGGTAATTGTACTACCATGCGGGAAGAATTTTGAAACTTATTTGGTTGATGAAGGATACACCGGTGTCATTGAGTCAGCAATAAACCGATATCATAAAATGGATGACTATGTAAAAGATTATATCAGTAGACATAACGATGAAAAAGCGAAGGGTGGAGTAACAAGAAACTATACAGATGAGGATGATGGGGGAAGAAAACGGGCATTGCTTGATATTATGGAATGCGGGAAGACCATATATGCGGAAGCTATTGCAAAAGAGATCGTGTCTATGGAAGACAAAGAACGACGAGTTCCTCCCAAAATAAAGGAGTTGTTTAACCAGATATCCGTTGATACAGGAATGACAACAATATCTGAGGAGAAAAACGCATGAGTATTCGTCTTTCACCAGATCAGAAGAGGGCTGTCGATCATACGAACGGTGCTTTACTTGTGGTAGCTGGTCCCGGTTCCGGTAAAACACGAGTATTGACGGAACGAATCAGACGGCTCCTTGAGGAAGAAAAAGGGCATTTCCAGATTCTTGCGCTTACGTTCACCAATAAAGCCGCCAACGAAATGACTGAGCGGTTGCAAGATATTCCGAATATTACGGAGAGAGCCTTTATCGGAACGCTGCACAGTTTTTGTACAGAGGTTCTTGCAAAACGAGGGAAACCGGTAGGAATTGACGGGTTACCTCAAATCTTTAGTGCTTCCCAGGATCGTAGGAGCATTCTAACCAGAGCAATGAATGATGATCCGGAATTGTTACATCAATTAAAACTTGCCGGAGATCATAAAGAGCAAGTAAAAAGAATTGATTCCTGGTTAAGAAAGATAATCCAATATAAGAGCCAGCTCTTACGGTCTATTGAAATTGATGATGAGATAGATAGGAAAATATTCGAAGGCTATCAAGCTGAACTCCGGGCTTCAGGCGCGGTAGATTTCGACGATCTATTGCTTCTTGCTTATCAACTATTTGAAGAACGCCCCAAGATTGCAGATTTTTATCGGCGTCTTTACCGTTTTATTTGCATTGATGAAGCACAAGACTTGAATGGCGCACAATATGGTGTGCTGCGTGCGCTTTGTGGAGACGAGTATAAAAATGTCATGATGGTGGGGGACAAGAAGCAATCGATTTATGGTTTTAATACAGCAGACCCACGGTATATGGATGAGTTTACGAATGACTTCGACGCCAAGGTCATTGAGTTACATGAAAACTTTCGTTCATCACGCACTGTAGTAGAAGCAGCCAAAAGGCTTGATAGTTCTTACCTCGCAGACGTAGATAAGCTACCTATTAAAGGCACAGTTGAACTTCTGATTGGATCGGATGAAGACGATGAGGCGGAACTCGTTCTCCAAAAAATCAGCGAGCTTTGTAAGAACGGACATCTGGATGTCGAAGAACCTATACGCCTTGAAAGTTGCGCGGTTCTCGGTAGAACTCGTTATACGCTTCTAAAGATTGAGGAAAAGTTAAGAGAGCAGAATTTGCCATATTACAAGCAATTAAAGGCAGATCATGAAAGTGAATCGGATTTAGCGATAGAGTTTGAATTGTGTCTTCGGCTTTTGGTGAACCCGAAAGATCAATTGCACCTGGACGTGCTACAGAAAAAATGGGGTATTGAATCCCTTAGACAAAAAGCTAAAGATACAAGGGCTGTTTCCGGCATTGAATTTATTAAACAGCTTGCCTCGCAATCAATTGATAAAAAGGCGAATGTAATTACAAAAGCAGCATCTAGTTTACTTGGTAGTAATGGTATGATTCGTATGTCTGACGCACTTGATGTCCTTGATGAATACGGAAAAAACAGTGCTGATGAAGATGATAAAAGATCTGTATGGGAAGATATCAAAGTCTTGAGAGGAGAATGGAACAGATTTCTAAGAATCGAACGTGAAAGTGCAAACGATCTTGCATCATTTTTGACTCACATGGCATTGGGAACGATGCAACAACCGCGGCAGGATGGCCTCGCGCTATTAACGGTACATTCCTCAAAAGGTCTGGAATTTGACGTTATCTTTGTGGTGGGCATGTCTGATGGGACTTTTCCTGATTATCGTGCGAATCAAAACGGGAAAACAAAAGCAGAAGAAAAACGCAATGCTTTTGTTGCTGTAACACGATCTAGAAGGTTATTGTACTTATCATATCCTCAATCAAAAATAATGCCGTGGGGATCTCCACGTAATCAGATACCATCTCCCTTTCTTAAGGATATAGGTTTAGTATAGGATAATGGGGGTAATTATGGAGACAAGAACTGAATATGAAAAAATGATCATGATGGAATTCCGGGAAATGCCTGGCGAGACGCTTCCACAAGTTGTGAAGATCATCCGCTCGTTAAAGGGTTAGAAATTTTTATAGGGAGGGGATGCAGTGAAAGGATTGCATGAACAGTTTATTATAGATGAATCTGGTAAGAAGAAGGCCGTTATCTTACCCATTGAAGATTATGAGGAACTTCTTGAAGACATCCATGATCTGGCTGTAATTGCAGAGAGAAAGGATGAGCCTACGACCGGTTTTGAGGAGATAAAAAAGAGGTTGAAGGCAGATGGGCTTATTTGAGATAGACTTGAAAGGCTCTTCATATCATGACCTAAAGAAGATTGACCATCAATATATCTTCAAAATAGTCAATGTCCCTTGCTAATGACCCGTTGCCTGTCCAGTCGAAAAAACTTGTGGATTCGGAATCGAGCTACCGTTTACGCGTCGGGGATTACAGGATTATATACCAGGTGGACTCAGAAAAAAGAGTGGTGATTATACATTATGTACGACACAGAAAGGATGTATATAAAAGGCGATGAACGACTACCGACTCTGAGATACTCCACTAGCGGGATGCATCCTCTCGCTCCCAAGCTCCACAGCAAGAACTCTCAACGAAAGCAACGTTGTTGAGTCATTCATAAAAAACGATCATTTAGGCTTTGTTATCCTTTACAACCACCAGGGGGTTATCAGAAGATATTTTCCGGACTTTATTATCAAATTGAAGAACGGAGAACACCTCGTGCTTGAAACCAAGGGACAGGACAGCGA
>CAYHFB010000147.1:0-8451 GCA_964355695.1 uncultured candidatus Brocadiaceae bacterium | reverse complement strand
GAGTTTTGATTGCTATCCCACCGTTTTATAGGCTTTTTGAGACTTGTGTATAAACATGTGGCCTAAAGGCTGGGGTTAACAATGAAAATCCTTAATAGCGGGTTCAAGTGTGTAACTTGAACCCCACGTTATATATGGTTGAGCGCGTCTTACCTGCATAACGTTTGCATACTATAAAACACAGGGTTCAGGTTGCAAACCAATGTCATTAAGTTAAGCAAACTTTGTAGTGGCACAGGCATCTTGCCTGTGCGGGATACAGGCAGGATGTCTGTACCACCGGGCAAAGATTCATTAAGGCGGCACTTGCTCTCTTAACTTGATGACATTGGGTTACAAGCCTGATCCCACCAAGATGCAGAACCCGCTGGTACTTGCCCCCTTCAGAATCTAATAATACTCCTGCAATGGCTTCACGTCCAAATCCCCGCTCTTAAGCGCTTCAATGGCCTTTGTGGCCGCAACGGCGCCGGAAACGGTGGTAAAGTAGGGGACGCGGCGAACCAGCGCCGTGCGCCTTATAGAGGACGACGCCTCCTGCGCGATCTTGCCGCCCGTGGTGTTGATAACAAGCTGAATCTCGTCATTCTTAATGAAGTCAACAATGTTGGGGCGTCCTTCAATCACCTTTAAGACAGGGGTGACAGGAACGCCGTTTTCTGAGAATACGGCGGCAGTTCCCCGTGTAGCCATAATTTTAAAGCCCATCTGGGAAAGTTTTTTAGCAATGGGGACCAGCGGCATTTTGTCTTTGTCCCGAACGCTGATGAAAACACTGCCGGTTAAGGGAAGGCTGCAATCCGCGGCCATCTGAGACTTTGCATAAGCCCGACCAAAGTCCATATCCAAGCCCATCACCTCGCCGGTCGATTTCATTTCCGGGCCGAGTATGGGATCAACCCCTTTGAACTTTATAAAGGGGAACACCGCCTCTTTTACGGCAACGTGCCTGAGTTTCGTGTTTATGGAGATATTCAACTCACTGAGTTTCTTTCCCGCAATAACCTTGGCGGCAACCTTGGCCAGGGGAATGCCTATCGCCTTGCTGACAAAAGGCACCGTCCTTGACGCGCGGGGATTGACCTCCAGCACGTAGACCAGTTTATCTTTAATCGCAAACTGTATGTTAATAAGCCCCACAACCTGTAACGCGAGCGCTATAATCTGGGTTTGTCTTTTTAATTCCTGAATAACGTCGTTCCCAATGGAATAGGGAGGGAGCGAGCATGCGCTGTCGCCGGAATGAATTCCCGCCTCCTCTATGTGTTCCATAATACCGCCGATGAACACCTCTTCGCCATCGCAAATCGCATCCACGTCAATCTCCGTTGCGTCTTCCAGGAAACGGTCGATCAAAACGGGGTGTTCGGGAGAGACGCGGACGGCATGGGTAATATACTCCTCCAGTCCCATTTCATCATAAACAACGCGCATCGCCCTTCCCCCAAGTACGTAGGAAGGACGCAACATCACGGGATACCCGACTCTGTCGGCAATAAGCTTTGCCTCCGTCGCGGAACGGGCGCAGCCGTTTTCGGGCTGCCGTAATTTCAACTGGTTCATCAATGCCGCAAACCGCTCACGGTCTTCCGCAACGTCAATGCTGTCGGGAGAAGTACCCAATATCCTGACGCCCTCTTTCTCCAGAGGAACAGCCAGCTTGAGCGGCGTTTGCCCTCCGAACTGAACGATCACGCCTTCCGGCGATTCCTTTTCAACAATCTCCAGCACGTCTTCCAGGGTAAGCGGCTCAAAATAAAGGCGGTCAGAGGTGTCGTAATCGGTGCTGACGGTTTCCGGGTTGCAGTTAATCATGATCGTCTCGTAACCCAGTTCCTTCAAGGCGTAGACGCCATGAACGCAGCAATAATCAAACTCAACCCCCTGCCCGATACGGTTAGGTCCGCTGCCCAGGATGATAATCTTTTTCTTCTGCGTCGGCTCTGCCTCACAGGAGGATTCGTAGGTGGAGTACAGATAAGGGGTATATGCCTTAAACTCGGCGGCACAGGTATCAACGTGCTTGAACACCGGACGAACCGATTCTTTTTTGCGATAGTCCCGAACCGTCTTTTCGTCCGTCTTGCACAAGCGCGCGAGGTACTTGTCCGAGTAGCCATACTGCTTCGCTTCAAGCAGCGTCTCTCTGTTCATAGCAAAAGGTTGCTGTTTCTCGCCGGCTAATTCGGGTGGAAGTCCAGGTGCTTCCGCATGTCCACAGCCCTGCCGTAGCTTGTCTTCCATATCCATTACCTGCTTTATGTTGCAGAGGAACCAACGGTCGATACGCGTCCATTGGTATATGTCATCCACGCTCATTCCGAGCCTCATGGCGTCGGCGATGTACCAGAGCCTGTCTGGGTTTGGCGTCATTAGTTTTCCCCGCAGAAACTCAGACTTCTGCTCAATAGACCACTTCTCGCTCCCTGAAGGCCAGAGTGAATCAAAACCGCATCTCCCTGATTCGAGGGAACGGATGGCCTTGCCGATGGATTCTTTAAAGGTGCGCCCGATGGCCATAACCTCTCCCACCGACTTCATGTGGATGGTGAGTGTCTGGTCGGTATCGGGGAATTTTTCAAAATTGAATCGGGGTATCTTTACCACACAGTAATCAATCGTGGGTTCGAAGCAGGCAGGCGTGTAGCGGGTAATGTCATTCGAGAGTTCGTCGAGGGTATAACCCACGGCGAGTTTTGCGGCGATCTTTGCGATGGGAAATCCCGTTGCCTTTGAGGCGAGGGCGGAACTCCTCGAAACCCGTGGGTTCATCTCGATTGCCAGCATTTCCCCATTTTCCGGATTGAGAGAAAATTGGATGTTGGAACCACCGGTTTCCACGCCAATCTCCCTGATAATCCTTATTGCCGCATCCCTCATAATCTGATATTCAACGTCGGTAAGCGTCTGCGCGGGGGCAACCGTAATGCTATCGCCGGTGTGCACGCCCATCGGGTCGAAATTCTCAATAGAGCAAATAATGACCACGTTGTCCTTCAGGTCGCGCATGACCTCCAGCTCGTATTCCTTCCACCCCAGCACGGAACGTTCCACAAGGAGTTCGTGAACCGGGCTGGCTTCCAGGGCAATCTTTATATATTCTTTGTACTCTTCCATGTTATACGCGGCATTTCCGCCCGAACCGCCCAGGGTAAACGAGGGGCGAATGATTGCGGGAAACCCGATATTTTCAATAACGCCCATCGCTTCTTCATAAGAACGCGCATAGCCGCTTTCGGCAACGGCAACGCCGATCTTCTTCATAGCCGTCTTAAACAACGACCGGTCTTCGGCCTTCTTAATGGCCTCCAGCTTTGCCCCAATCAGTTCCACACCAAATTTAGCCAGCACGCCGCTTTCCGCAAGGCTCACGGCGGTATTCAGCCCCGTCTGCCCACCCAGAGTTGGAAGCAGCGCCTGGGGGCGTTCCTTTGCAATGATCTTTGCCACCATTTCCGGGGTAATCGGTTCGATGTACGTCTTGTCGGCCACTTCGGGGTCGGTCATGATCGTGGCGGGATTGCTGTTGACCAGCACAACTTCGTACCCCTCCTCGCGCAACGCCTTGCAAGCCTGGGTACCCGAATAATCAAATTCACACGCCTGACCAATAACAATAGGGCCGGAGCCGATAATAAGTATCTTTTTAATGTCTGTTCTTTTGGGCATTTTCAGTTTAGTTGTTGTTGAAAAATGTAATTATTATTTAAAAAACCATTGAATTCTTGTGCGTTGTATCAGGCATTCGGAGGCTTGCTTGTGTTCACGCGCCAAGACACGGGCACCGTGTCCCTACACCAACGGGTTCGCACGCCCTGGCGGGGGATAAACCCCCGCACTACATCATCTCCAAAAACCGTTCAAACAGATATCCCGCGTCATGCGGGCCAGGGGACGCCTCCGGGTGGTATTGCACCGAGAAGGCAGGCACGGAGCGGCACCTTAGCCCTTCAACCGATTGGTCGTTAAGGTTGACGTGGGTTATCTCCACGTCGCCGAATGGGCTTTTTTGCACCCCACCCTTATGAGGATTGGCTACGGCGAAACTGTGGTTCTGTGACGTAATCTCCACCTTCCTCGTAGACCAGTCCATCACCGGCTGGTTCCCGCCGTGGTGTCCAAACTTCAGCTTGTAGGTCTCAAACCCCAGCGTCAGCGCCAATAATTGATGACCCAGGCAAATTCCAAACACCGGTTTTTTACCCAGCAGACCTTTAATGTTTTCAACCATATACGGCACTGCCGCAGGGTCGCCAGGCCCGTTGGAAAGCACGACGCCGTCGGGGTTCATCCCCAACACCGTCTGGTGTGGCGTGCCGGCAGGTACAACTGAAACCGCGCATCCCATCTCGCTCAGCTTTCGCAGGATATTGAACTTTACGCCGCAGTCATAGACAACGACCTTATATTTCTTCGCCGTTTGTTGGCCGGTGCCGGTGCCGACGTCTTTCCACTCGTAGGGTTCAGGGGTAGTTACCGGTTTTACCAGGTCAACGCCGTTTAATCCGGGTAATGAATGGAGTTTTTTCAGGAGGCGCGTAACGTCGAACTCCGTCGTGGAAATAATGCCCTGCTGTGCGCCGAAATCCCGCACGTGAACGGTCAGTGCCCGTGTATCAATGCCTTGAATGCCGACGACGCCGTTTTTCTTGAGAAACTCATTGAGGCTGGTCTGCGAACGCCAGTTGCTGGGGAAGGGACAACACTCTTTTACAATAAAACCTTCCAGGAAAAGCTTGCGTGATTCATAATCCTGCTCGTTAATCCCGTAGTTGCCGATAAGCGGATAGGTCATCAGGACGATTTGGCCTTTGTAGGATGGGTCGGTGAGAATCTCCTGGTAGCCTGTCAAACTGGTATTAAAAACTATCTCTCCGGTCGTCTCGCCGGTAGCGCCAAGGGCAAGCCCCTGAAAAACAGCGCCATCTGCCAGTACAAGTATTGCTCTCTGTTTATCCATAGTAAGAAGAATTCTTTATCCGTAATTTGTTATCACAAATGAGTCAGGTTTTAATGACTATTTGCGTGATACATGATGCACGATGCTGGATACAGAATATTCAAATACGCCCTGAAGCTTCGTGCTTCCCACATCCATTTATTTACAAAGGACTAAATCGTACACTTAAAAAATGAAGGTGTCAAGCCAAAGTTGTTTTTGGCTTGACTACGGATACCTCTTTGTTATAGTAAACCCTTAGCAATGTACAGGTTCAGACTAAAAACGAGGCTGTAATTTATGAAATTTATAAGCATACGCGACCTGAGCGGCAAATCTGCCCAAGTTTGGAAGGAACTGCCGGTTGAAAAAGGAAATGGTTATTACAAGCAACGGAAGGCCTGTGACTATCCTTACTGCAATAACTGAATCGAACCGCGAAGATTCACTATTGGCATTCAGGCAGGCACGCGCAATTGAGGCGGTTGCGAGTTTACAGCGCCATTTTGCCGATACAAAGGATGGATCAGCCTGTCTATGACGGGGATTTTTTATACCGACTGTATAATCATTGTTAGCCGTAAGAACTAATAATTAGAGGTATCAGAATGAAAGTAAATGTAATAATTGAAAAAGATAAATATGGATATTATGCCTTTTGCCCAGAATTAAAGGGGTGTCATACTCAAGGAGATTCTTTAGATGAGGTGCTGGAAAACATAAAAGAGGCCATACAACTTTATTTAGAGACCTTATCTCCTGATGAAAGGGATGACTGTTTAAGCAGAGAAATACTAACAACTTCTCTGGAGGTTAATGTTGCCTAAACTACCAAGATTGACGGCTGAAGAGGCAGAAAGAATGCTCCTCAAATCTGGATTTCAACATATTAGAAGCAGGGGTAGTCATAGGATATATCAAAGGGATAAAGAAAGGTTTGTTTTGCCGTTTCACAAAGGGAAAACACTACATCCGAAAATTATAAAAGAGCTTTTTGGGCATATAGAGGATGAAAACGGCTAACAAGTCGCTTCACCTGACCACTATTCCGCTGGCGCTCCATAGCGGCAGGTGAGCTTTGTCGTTATGCCTATTGATAAATGAATAAACTGAAATAAAGGAGGACTTGAGGTGAAACAGGGCCAAGACATAGAAGAAGATAAATTGTTAAAACAAGGTATTGATATCTTAATGGAACAATTAGGTCCTATAGAGACATGTCGGTTTCTATCATTTCCTACCCATAAAAGAATAGAATCTGTTAAAAGACACCACAAGTGGCAATCCCAACTTGATAAGAATCAATTTCTTGATAATGTATTCGAAAATAAGTAAGTATGCTCCTGGCTGACAATTCACTCCAGCGGACGGCGAGGAAAGGCGCTCACAGCCACTGGGTTCTAACGTCAGTGGGGATAAAATTAAAAAAAAGAGAGGAGGAATAATAATGGGGATTGTAGAAATTGAAAAGGCAGTTTCAAAGTTACCGCCAAAAGATCTTGCAAAATTTAGGTCATGGTTTGAAGAGTTTGATGCAACAGCATGGGACAAACAAATTGAAGAAGATATTGTTTCTGGAAAACTTGACGTAATCGCAGATAAAGCAATCAGAGACTTCAAGAACGGAAATTTCAAGAAACTATGAATCATTTTACTGTCCCATCGTTTTGGGAGAGCTATGAAAAACTTCCCAAAAATATCAGATTATTGGCAGACAAGCATTTCGAAATTCTAAAGAACGAACCTTATCATCCCTCACTGCATTTGAAAAGAATAGGGCGCTATTGGTCTGCAAGAATTGGTATAAAATATCGCACATTGGCTGTTGAATCTAAACAAGGTTTGTTGTGGTTTTGGATTGGACATCACACCGTGTATGGCAAAATATTAAAAAATTCATAACCAGACAATCAAGCCGACCGCAAAGACGGGGCGGCTGATTTTCAGGGTGATATCGAGAGGTGGAATGATGAAAACGGTAATTCTTGAGGTTCAGCCAGGTAGGTTGGGTAGAGTGAAACGAAACCCAGCTTTTTTGAATATCACGAAGGTTTCTGTAGGATTTCACTTGCGTTCAACCCGGCCTACGTGACGATACAAACATTGTTATGCTTTTTCGCGGCAAAGGAAAACAATAGATTTAGATAGGAAGAAGAATTTAAAGATTACAAGGAACTATATCCACGTGAAAAATAGTTTTGTAACTGATACTATGGCTTTAAGCTTAAGACTTGACGTTGATTATCTTTTCTGATTTATTTTGGTTGGGATGGTATTAAAGAATGAATGAAATCAGTGGTCAGATAAAACAGATACTCGAAATTATCATAAACGACTATAAACCGGATAAAGTAATTCTTTTTGGGTCACGGGCGCGCGGGGACGACAGACCAGACAGCGATATAGATGTTTTAGTCGTCTCCGATAAGGAAAAAAATCTGCCCAGATATAAAAGAGGTTTGCAAGTGAGAGTTAGGCTATCCGGCATACTGATACCGAAAGATATTTTATTCTATACCCATGAAGATTTTTCCCGGTGGCAAAATGTTAGACAGTCATTTGTTTCTACCGTAATCAGAGAAGGAGTGGTTTTGTATGAACGATGAATTATCAGCATACGTTCAGGAGTGGTTTAAAAAAGCAAGTAATGATTTAAGAAACGCCGAAATCCTACTGAAATGCGGTGATAATGAAATCCCCTATGACACCCTTTGTTTTCACTGCCAACAGGCTGCCGAAAAATACATTAAAGGCTACATAATTTATAAAGGAATGGATTTCCCTAAAACGCATAATCTTGCAGATTTGATCGGTATATGCAACCAGACCGATATTTCTTTTTCAAAATATATTATAGAGATGGAAAAGCTGACGCCCTATGCAGTTGAAATTCGATATCCTGACGATTTTTACATGCCATCAGAAGATGAAGCACGTGAAGCGTATAAGATAGCTTCAGAGTTTAAAAATTTTATACTGCAAAAGATTGGCGATAACATTTAGCAATCAAGTAAAGCTTGCTGAACGGTTAAAGCCCGGTGGGTTGAGTTGAGTTGAGTTGGGTGAAGCGAAACCAAACTTTTTTTGAATGCTACGAAAGGTGGATGTTGGGTTTTGCTTGTGTTCAACTATTGGAGGGAGTAAATGAAAATTAAATATAGTCCTGAAGTAGACGCTTTAATTATTCGATTTTCAGACGCCAAGATTGATGAAAGCGACGAGGACAAACCGGGAATAATTTTGGATTATGATAAAGATGGTAATATTGTAAGGATAGAGATTTTAAAGGCGTCTCAACGAGTTGGGAGTCCAAGAAACATTGAATTTGAGGTCGCTTGAAAATACCAAACGATAAAATTTCTTCCATGAAAACGGTAATTCTTGAACCAGATTGGTCGGGTTGCATGAAACGAAATCAAACTTTTTTAGAATGCCACGAAAGGTTGCTGTTGGGGTTCACTTGCGTTCAACCCAACCTACTGTACAAGCATTGTTGTGCTAATGTAATGTGT
>CAYHFB010000146.1:0-8453 GCA_964355695.1 uncultured candidatus Brocadiaceae bacterium | reverse complement strand
GTCTATTTATGAAAACTTTCAGGTACTGAATTGCAATGATGATGCCAAAAATGTATCACAACGATTGTTCCTGACGTTAACTATTGTTGCGTACAATAGTTAAAGCACGCAAAATATATTTCTACTGCCTCAAATACTCTTAGCCGATCAAAGAACCGTGTAATATTTACCATGAGCAATTGTAGTATTTACACAAAACCAAACCCCTGGTGCTCTTGAGTGGTATTAGTATAGATATTGAATTTGCATCGAAATTTATGGTATCATCATGCAGGTTTTTTGCGTAAAGGCGGCACGGTGAACCGTGAATATCTATTTTTTTGTACACACGGAGATAATAAGCCCTCCTTGTTTTATAACAGATAGCCATGCTCCTTCGTGACGTGCGAGGCATGGCGCACATTTTTTGTACCATTAGGGTGATAAGAAAAATGAAGCTGATAAACAAAGGTATTTTGGCCGGTGGTGTTGGCCTTGTGGCTGCGGCGTGCTTTTCTTTTTCCCCGTATTTCCCCGGCAAGCGGGTAGAAACTATCAATCCACCCCAGGCAACTGAGGTTATTCAAAAGGCGCAGGGCATTCAATTGCCTTTTATCAGGAATGAAGACCAAATGGATGATGCGGTGGCTTTTTTTGCCAATACGTTTCAGGGTGGAGTATTCGTCACAAAACGGGGAGAACTCGTTTATTCACTGAAGGAACGGCGCGATGAGGCACCAGCGGAAAATCCAAATACGGGCGCGGAAAAAGGGCATGAGGGCGCTGCCTCCGGCCTCCCGCATCCGACTGGAAATGGGCAAGACGTTGCCCTTGAACAGGTGAAAAGGGTCGTGCTGAAGGAAGAGTTTATCGACGGAAAGATTGAAAACATAACCGGCGAGGGAAAAACAACCACAGCGGTCTCTTGTTTTAAAGGAAACGACCCCTCCAGATGGAAAAGCAACATATCAGCGTACGACGCCGTCAGCCTGGGTGAAGTGTACCAGGGCGTTGAATTAAAACTGAAGGCCTACGGAAATAATATTGAGAAGCTTTTTTACGTCAAGCCGAACGCCGGAACGGAACAGATCAAGATAGGCCTCAGCGGCGCAAAGTCACTGGGGGTAAATAAAGACGGGCAGCTTGAGGCGGAAACAGGGCTTGGAACGGTCAGGTTCACGAAACCCGTGGCATATCAGGAGATTGATGGGAAGCGGGTGGAGGTGGCGGTTGTGTATTGTGTTTTGGATGGCGGGGAGCAGGGGGGCAAGGTGGCCGTGGATCGGGAAGCGGATGGGCTGGAGAATGGGGGCGGAGGGGCGGGGGTTCAAGGTGGCCGGGAAGCGGCGGAGACCGCAATGCTCAGTTACGGCTTTAAGGTGGCTGCTTACGATACGGCAAAGGAATTGGTTATAGATCCCCTCCTTGCGTCCACCTATTTAGGCGGGCTTGACTCGGATTTTGGCTATGCGATTGCTATTGATGCGGATAAAAACATCATCGTTGCGGGGTTTACCATGTCGCCAGATTTCCCGATAACAGCCAGTGCCTGTGGAATTACTTATAATAACAACGACGTCTTCATTTCAAAATTCAGCGGGGATTTGAAGCATCTCCTCGCATCCACTTTTATCGGCGGTTCTTCCGACGATTACGTGCGTTCTTTGGTTATCGATGCGTCTAAAAACATTTATATAACCGGCCAGACCTCGTCATCGAATTACCCGGTAACCCGCGACGCCTTTGCGGTTGCGAAACGCGGCGGTAGCGACGTCTTTCTGACAAAGCTTGACGGTAATTTGACGCGTATTATTGCATCCACTTTTTTAGGCGGGTCTGCCGATGATTATGCACAGTCGGTCGTCCTTGGGAAAAACGGTGTTTTTCTTTACATAGCCGGCGGGACGTCCTCGCCAGACTTTCCAACAACACCGGGCGCTTACAGCGCATTGAACCATGACGCCGACGCATTTGTGGCAAAACTAAACACCAACCTTACCCTCCTTCTCTCTTCGACATATCTGGGGGGCAACAAGAAAGACTACGGTGTTTCGGTATGCATGGACCTGGAGAACAATGTAATTGTAATCGGAGATACCTGTTCGCCGGATTTCCCGGTAACTCATGACGGCTACGACGAGAAATTTAACGGCGGTTTTGGCGATGTTTTCATATCAAAATTTAATTCAGACTTGTCAAAACTCCTTGCGTCCACGTATTTGGGAGGTACTTCTGACGATTTTGCTCACGGCAACGTCATAGACCCACAAGGGAATATTTACGTCACGGGCCAAACAGAGTCGCTGGACTTTCCAACTACACCAGGCGCCTATAGCACTTCGTTTCACAATGGTGACGTTTTTGTGTCCAAACTCAATTGGAATTTAACCGAGCTTGTTGCATCTACCTATTTGGGCGGGGTTGGCGACGACGCCGGTAATGCGATTACCATCGGTTTGGATAAAAAGATATACGTAGCCGGTTACACCAGTTCTATAGACTTTCCAACCACACCCGACGCTTTCAGCGCCAATAAAGGGGCGTTGATTGACGCCTTTGTATCAAAGCTAAGCTCCGATTTGACCAAGCTTCTTGCATCAACATTCTTAGGCGGATTTTATCGGGACGCAGCCCGCTCTGTTGTAGCGGACGCCCAGGGGAATATTTACGTAGTTGGCGAAACATGCTCGTCAAACTTTCCGACAACACCGGGGGTTTTTGATTATGGTTACAATGGAGATGCAGCCGGCTCTTATACCTACGACGCCTTTATATCAAAGCTGGATAATACCCTGTCGGCCTCGCCCGGCGCCGGTGACAAAAAGCGGTAACAGTTCTGTGTGAAAAGCCTGGAGTACCATTTTTCTCTCCAATACTTACCTGTATCAGGTTCGGCACGGATAAATCCATGCCTGCATTTTTTCGTATGTTTATAGGCATGTTTTTAATCAAGCCAGGCTTAAAATCCGCATAAACAAAATGAAATCTTATACAATCACGTTCACAATAATTTGTGGCTAACGATTCTCTTCATGCCCTTCAGGCACATAAATTACCTTTCCGTCTTTTAACCGGTAAGCGGTTCCCAGACGAGTGCCTTCCCCCTGCAGTTTTTTGTCTGTGACTTTTTCTACTTTTATCTGCTTGCCTTTTTTCGTAACGATCTCTACCTGGCAGGTATCATTTTTCCGGACCAGGGTGATTTCTGATTTTGGTGAGAGGACGTCCAGCAGGCTGTAAGCGCTGATTAAGGCGCCGATAAGACCCACAATAAATACTATCCCCACATCAAAAAGGTTGGCTACGCCCGAAAGGGGATCTTCCTGATGGAGATCAACCTCTTTTCCGATGACCCTACGCCTTCTTTTAAGGTATCTCATTTTTTATAATACATTCCGTAAAATACTCAAGATTCTTTATGTCTTCGTAAATCCATCGGTTTTTTATCATCGAGAGAAAGTATGCAATCATTCCAATAGCCAGCCCCACGACCGTCGTAGTAAAGGCAATGGTGATATTGCTGGAAAGTTTATCAATATCGCCCTGAGATAATCCCGACAGTGCAGGCCCCATCGGAATTATGGTGCCCATCAAACCAAGGGTAGGGCCTGCGCGCACCATGAGGCGGAGGGTATCCAGACTTTTTGCCATGTGCTGTTCTTTGCTTTGTAACAGATATTCAATGCACATCTCTTTATCCGTGGCCTCTTTTAATTCATCCTTTAACTCTTTGAGATATTCCCGCAAATAACAGGGTATTTCCTGAAATGTTACTTGCCGAACATCTTTATTTGATAGTAATTCTATATATTCCCTGGGATTTTGCAGCCCGACTTGTTTTTTACGTTGCATGTATTCGGAAGCAAATCCACCAGCGGCGAAAATAACCCGGACAAAAAAAGCAACCAACAAAATCATAACCGGATAAAGCATTATGGATGAGAAAACGGAAAGCACGTCTTGTAATAATTTGAGAAGATTCATAGTAACACTTTATACACACGAAAATGAGTTAAGTTTTAAAAGCGGGCAGCCTGAAGACTTGCCTCGTCAGAATTTCTTCCTTATCCACCCAAAAGTAAATAAACTGATACAGCCAAGCGCTACTGCAACAAATAACCACGGTTTGACGGCGCTGTTAACGTTCCGGTTGTTTTTGCTATCTTTTATCTCTTCCATTTCCAAGCCTTCTACGGTACCGGTTTTTCCAGCATCGTCATCCTCTATTTTCCAATCATCCACCTTTGGAGTGGCTAATCGTCTCTCACCGCTGTCCTGCAAGGGAGGCGGGGCCTGAACAATCCTGACCATCTCTGCTTGCCGCTCGTTTAGTGTTTTACCGGTGACGGTTTTTAAGACTTCGGCATACTGAATCAAGGCATCGGGATGTACGAGGCCGGGAGTAGACAAAACCTCTGTTGTATATTGTTGAAAGGCCGGGTTACCGCAGGTCTGTTCACAGCAGGCCACCCCATGCTCTATCACCGTTCCCAGATATTCCTTCGCCAGGGTTTGTTTGATGCTTTCCGTAGGTTGCCAGTAACCTTTTCGTATCGTTTCCAGCATGCGCGCGGTGAGTGCCTGATACGCGTAGGGATTGTTTTTACTAAAAAATTCTTTTAAGGCCATTCCGTATTTATCTTCAACGTAGACTTCAAATGTCTGCTCCCATCGGGCGACATTCATTGTCTCGGGTACGGTAACCTGCCAACCCCACATGTTTTCAACAAATTCTGACATTTTGTTAGCGCCTTCAAAACCTTCTTTCTTCATTCCTTCAATCCATTCCGGATTCCAATAGCGTGATCGTAATTCCATGCCCATCATCTTGTCAATTGCTGTCATTTCAGGCTTGGCTGGATTCATCATATTGGTAACAACCAGTCCGGGTGACTTTCCGTCCAGGCTCCTAATTGCTGCGGCAAGCCCTCCCGCGTACATAAAAAAATCGTCATTATCGACCGTGCCATAAAGGTTGGTAGAGCGGCTGTGAACAACCATCCTGGTTCCGCTGAGCGCCATTTTATAAACGTCTTCCATCGGCACACCCCACAAACCATTTCCATATCCACAACACATACGTTTTAGGTATTCTGCTGCTACTACAGAGTCGTCTTCCCAGGTGCCACTTGCGCTTACGATACGTGACACGTTCAGATCATTGTGTCCGGGCGCCTCATCAAAGATTCTCACGGAAGCGTACTGCTCAGCCTTCTTTTGTGGCCAGCCTTTTTGAACCAGTTTTTCTGTCATTTCCCTGACATGCTGTTGAACATGATTATCTTTTTCGTCAAGCCCTTTTACCATTTGAACGGCCTGGTCTATGTATTGAGTCAATTGGCCGAACATTTCTTCCGCCGCCGATGAAACGACAATATCGATGCGTGGACGGCCCAACTTCTCTCTTGGGATTATTTTAATTCCTGCGACCTTACCCCACTCATTCCAAATGGGCTCAACACCTAATAAGCAGAGAATCTGGGATTCCAGCACCCCCTCGTGGCGTATGGTCTCCGTACCCCAGATAACAAAGGATAACTTTTCCGGATATTTCCCGTCATTATTTGCACGATAATTATCGAGTAGTTCTTGTGTTAATTTTACACCTACCTGCCAGGCCTCTTTCTTGGGTATCTTATCCGGGTCGAAGGCATAGAAGTTCTTCCCCGTCGGCAATGAGCCTGGATTTCTTACCGGATCGTTTCCCGTTCCTGTTGGTATATATTGCCCATTCATGGACTTAATCAGGCTGGACAACTCACGCTTGGCTCCTTCCTGAATATTTTTGTCTATCTCATCAGCGGGAATGTCCTTTATAACCTCTTGTATCGCTTGAATGGTAGATAAGCGAAGCGGTTCATCAGGCACATTGCCAAAGGTATGCAGTCCGTACGGCATATTGAGCTGTTTCATCTCTTTAAGAAATTCTTCAATTTCATGAATAACCTGATGGTCAAATTTTTGTGGATTGCCCTCTTTCGCATCAACGTTTAGGAATTTACTGATATCGATATCTTTATCAAGCCCCAGGGATTTTACCTTGTTTATGATATTTTCCTGATACTGCCTTACATGTTCTGCCCCTTGCTCAAGGGCTTGATCATAGCTCCTTATCATCTCCTCGAGTTCGGCGTATTCATGATAAAGCCCGCCCTTTTTTAAGGGGGGGATCATGTGGTCTATAATAACGGCAGCGCCCCTCCGTTTCGCCACAAGCCCTTCACCCACATCGTCTACAATGTAAGGATAGATTACCGGCAAATCCTGAATCAATGCCTCCGGCGGGTCGTCACCTGAAAGGCCATTGCTTTTCCCTGGCAGCCATTCATGCGTGCCGTGTGTACCAAAGTGAATAACCGCATCCGCACCAAAACCATATTTCAGCCATAAATAGGACCCGAAATACTGATGGTGTGGAGAGAGGTCTTTACTATGATAAAGGGACTCTTTATCTTGCAGCCAGCCTCTGACCGGCTGTGGGAGGATAACGACATTTCCCCGCGTTACAGCAGGAATGACCATATATTTCTGCTTTCGCACCGGGTCAGTCCACATCATGACGTCGGATTCTTCAACGGTACCCCAATCCTTGTTAACGTCTTTAATCGTATTCACGGGTAAATTTCTGCTCCATCTTTGGTAATCCTCTAAGGGAACCAACACACACTTTCCCTTGCTTGCCATTTCGTCGAGTTCACCCGGCGCCCAATTCCCCACATTCCTTCCGTACCTGAGAGAATTCTCGAGAAGTATTTCAGGGTCAATCGCTTCGTTACCTACGTCATATCCAGCCTCTTTCATTTTTTTCAAGACGTTATCAATGCTAGCGAAGACGTTCAGGTAACTGGCGCCAATATGTTGCTTCCCCGGTGGATAGTTCCAGTAAAATATGGCAACCTTTTTGTTTGTGTTATTTTTCCTTTGCAAATTGACCCAGGCGTTTATACGGTTGACAGCGCGATTAACGCGCTCAGGTATGGGCTTTCGTTGCTCAACAAAGAAACCTGTTCCTTCGTCTTTTTCACGAATACGATAGGAGACGACCGTGGGTTGGATAAGACCGGCAATTTCCGGGATAGCCAACTGCCAGCTTATCTCCAGAGAACTCAAGCCTTCGGAGTCGTTTTCCCACGTCTTTCCGTCTTTTCCATAAACGGTAATCAGGTTGATTACTGGCGCCCCGCATTTCTCTAATGCATTCGTTGCCTTAAAATCTGAAAAACGAAATAAGAAAGAAAGGATACCGGAAGCCCTTGAGACCCCTCCGGCATCAAGTAATAGTGTTTCAACAACAGCACCTTCAGGGTAACCAAATGCCACAAAGGCGTTCAATCCCTTTTCTTCAAGGGTGTGAATCAAATCGTCTTCCACTTCATTTTGATCCTGTTCACAAAACGACGGGTAGGTCAGCACCGCTATCCATTTCGCACCTTCCTTAAAATACCCTTGCCTCTTGTACCAGTGTTCGTATTCTTCAAATGTCTCAAAAAACATTCCCTGCGCATTATGACGATGATAGTAGCCTTCTTTCATCTGCTTTCTGGGTAGTTCCACAGGTATTCCCGAAATGCTTTGGTATTTTGCCAGGGAAAATAGCACCATGTTCTGAAAGTTATCCGGCCCTCCATAATCAAAATAAGAGCGAAATTCTTCGTCGTAGATAAGGCCTAAATCGACGTACTCCTTATCCAATCCGGCCGAGTAGTTAATTGGCAATATACGCGCTCCCTGTGAAATAGCCCTCTGGATTGCCTCGCGGGCAAACCCCGGTTGTGTCGGGGTTGAAATCCGTATACCCATAATATCGACAACAATAATATCGGAATCCTCAATCTCACGGGGATTAAACTTGGCATCTAAATCAGTCTTGCTAATGAGTTCAAAACTGACCCGGTTTTTCAGCGAGGGATGTTTTGCCCGAATATTGTTTATTGCTTTAACAACCATAGGAGTCAGGTAGTTTCCTACAATAAAGGTGTATTTTACCGGCTTGGTTTCTTCCGCGTGAGACAGAGGAAGATAGAAAAGAAGCACGACAAAGAAGAACGCCATCCCCCTTTTCATTATTCACTCCTTCCCGGAGAACAAACATCCTTAGTATACGTCCATCTCATACAGTCATCTTCATTGAGAATGCACTTATTGGCAAGGAGTGTCGCGTGTTTACCGTTAACACTGTAATACCACACCTTAGTCCCTATTTGTCCTTCAACGCCGTCAATGGACGCAACCAAAAGGTGTTCACCGATTATTCGTGTTTCGACCTGTGCAACGGACTTGAGCGCTTCCAGAGCGGTAATGCCCTGTTTCCATTTCGTTTCTACCTTGCGATCTTGTTGTAGCCCTCCGTAGTCGATTTCAACCGTCACATTTTGGCTAGCGCCATACGTAGCAGGCAAAACCACGAAAAGGACAAATATTACTACGATTCTTTGTAAGTATTTCATAACACTCAACCCTCTCTCCTTCTTCCT
>CAYHFB010000145.1:0-8480 GCA_964355695.1 uncultured candidatus Brocadiaceae bacterium | reverse complement strand
TAGCTTGTCTTTTGCCATTTTTTTGCTTGTTTAAAATGGTAAGCAGTTCCTCCTGCATATTCACACCTACTCAGCCTGCACAATCATATTTCTTTCATCTCTGGGTACTTCGCTTTCATCCGGCCATTCATGATAAGGTACCACGGTTAACATGATATTTTCAAAATGCTTTATCTTGTTTTTCAACTCATGCACAATAAAATGCCTGGCTTCGTCTATTTTTTCGATACTCGATTTCGGCAAAACTTCCACCTCAATGTTAAGCCATATCCTATGTCCTATTTTTCTGGATCTTACATAGTTTATGTTTTTTATAACGGGCGTGTGGCTTAATACAGCCTTTATTTCTCTCAAAGTTCCTCTGGAGATTGATTCATCCAGCAAACCACCCATGGACTGTTTGAATATTTCCGAACTAACTATTAAAAGATGCACCGTTTCAATAATTACGACAAATGGCCCTATGTAATAATGACCCCAATAAGCAAATACCATACTAGCGGCCACGAGTACGGATGATATGGCGTCTGCCTCACTATGGATAGACAAGGAACGGATTGTCGGGCTTTCAAATTTTGATGCAACACAATCCGTATACCGGTAAAATAAAAAATTTGCTACGGCAGAAACCACGGCCACCAATAGCACGTATCCACTGAATACGCCAAATACACCATGACGTAATTCTATAAGGGCAAATATAAAAAGAGCTATAGCGCCAACCATGGTTAAAACAGAGAAGATCATTGTTATCAAAAACTCTATTTTGCCATGTCCAAAATCATGATTGTGGTCAGGCGGTTTTGTGGAAATTCTGAGACCCACAATAATCAAAGCGGAAATACCGACGTCCAGCGCCGAATAAAGCGAATCTGCAAGCAACGCCGTGCTGAAAAAAGCGATGCCAACGGAGACCTTCATGAGAACCATGAATATATTCCCAAACATACCGACATATCCAGTGGTCTTCAAGCAGCGTTCGCATCTTTTTTCCCCTGAGCAACTTTTGGTAAATCCAGGCCGACTTCTCATTGTTTATAATTTACCGGAGCAAGCTTTTTCAGATCAGGAAGTAAATGAGCTTTTTCTTCGGCAACAAACAGCGCTTCTTTTTTCAAACCAAACAACGTCCCTATCCAGGAAGCCGGTATTGTTTCCAAATAAATATTATAGACATTAGCTGAATCATTATATGCAGCTCTCACCATGGCTACCCTGTTTTCCGTTTCTATAAGCTCTTTCATCACATTAGTAAATGGAGTACTTGCCTTTAAATCAGGATAATTCTCAAATATACCAAGCAGCGCCGGTAGTTGCACCTTGATGCCCCCATCCAACATGCCGCTGCCACCCTGGTTTCCTTTCACAGCGCTACTGAGATTGGTAAAATCTTTTCTTATTTCCGCCACATGAGAAAACATATCTTTTTCATAAGCTAAATAATTAACCGCCGAATACACTATATTCATCGTCAGATCGTTTCTCCGCTGGATTTCTCTATCAATGTGCGCTTTAGCGGTACGGACATTATTCAGGCAGGTGGTAAAATAGTTATAAACGTATATCGTGTATAGTCCGGTAGCAATGATAGCCAGTAGAAAAAGAAACATGAGTATTCTTGCCTTCCCAAACGAAAGCAAAGATGATTTACAGAAGTTCCACATTCCGCGAATGCGTCTTCTTAGAAAACCACGTTTTTTCTTTTTTTGCCGGCTAATCTTAAATTCTTCCGGGTACAACGTTTTAAGCGTTGTATACATTCTTGAATTCTCTATCTTCATTTACTTTCTACGCACTTCATATTCTAGGGCCTTTTTAAAGTAATATACCGCCTTGTCCCGATTTCCCATGGATTCGTAGGTAAATCCCAAACTGTGATAATAACGAGATACCCTCGGATTCTTTTCTATTGCCTTATTAAAGTACACGACAGCATCGTCATATTTCTTCGTGTAGTCGTACACGACGCCAATTCTGTAAAAAACCTCAGAATTGCCCTTCCCGAGTTTAACTATCTCCATGTAATAATCCAATGCCTTGTCATACTCGTTTAACGTTATATACAGTTTACCGATTTCTTTTAAGGCGGTAAGGTTATCATGGTCAATATCAAGTGCTTTTTTATAGCACTTTAAAGCGTCTTCTAATCTTCCTTCTTCATAATAAGCCTTACCCTTACCGAACCAGGCCGTGTAGGAATTGGGATTAACTTTTAAGGCCTCATTAAAGTGATTAATAGCCTTTGTCATGTTACCCTTGTTCAAACAGTTTCTTGCTTCATAAAGATTCATTTGAGACGTTTCTTTCCCACCCAATTGAAACAAGCTCAGGTAAAAAGACACAATCTTGTCAGCCACTTTGCCAATCACCAAACCGAACAGCTTGCTATAAATCTTGAAATCGGCCAAATGATCCACCTGTTTAGACTCAAGATCAATCTCGTCTTTTTGCTGTACTTCGGAAAAACGATCAACTTGTTTTGACTCAAGACCAATTTCGTCTTTTTGCTGTACTGCTGTGTCACTCATCTCTTATTTACTCCTTCTTCTGAATCGGCTTTTAATCTCAAAATACCACTGTTTTTCTACATTAAAGCGTTTGAATTGAATGCTCTCACTTATAGTCTTCCGGTTTCGCGGACGTTATGGAAATCTCAACGTCGCTCAAGTTTTCTACCAAATTTACAAGATCGCTCCTGATTTCCCGGGCAACAAGATTCCCTTCATCGACCGTTTTTGAAGCCGGGATTCTGATTCCCGCCTCAATAGCCATATCCCTACCCAACCGCCTGGCTCTTATAAAATCAATACCCAAAACCTCAGAATGTCTTTTGACCAAATTGGTTATTTTTCTCTTTAGCGCCGGGTCAATAGAAGAGTCCATCAGCCCATCCATCGCATCCTTTATTATGTGTATAGAATGCTTCATGATGAGTACGGCTACAACGCAAGCAGCTATTGGATCAAACATCGGATAGCCCATTTCGGCAACAAATATGCCGATTGCAATAGCCACGGACGACATAGCGTCGGCTTTTATCTCAAAAGCAACGCTTAACACTGCGGGGCTATTCATCTGAGTACCCACACAGGTTCCATAACGATTACATACCACATTAACCAATATGCCTATTGCTGCTACGGCAAACGTTACAAAATCCGGAGTTTGTATGTTCCCCTGTATTAATTTGTATACCGATGAAAATAGTATGGATATTCCCAGCAGCAGCAAAAGTATGCCTACGACTTTTGCAAGGATGAATTCCATGTTTCTATGTCCATAAGGGTGGCTTTCATCCGCCGGTCTATTGGAGAACCATAATCCGACATACAGCATAACCGTAGATATCGCATCCGTTGAAGAATGCGCGCCATCGGCAATCAATCCTGCGCTGTTCCCTAATATACCAACTACTATTTTTAAAACCGCCAGACCCAGATTACCCAGAAACAATATGGGAACCACCGCCTTGGTACATCTTTGGCATTGGGGATATTTCAAACAATACACTCCTCTTACGCTTAAAAAAACAAGTATCCGAACGAAAAACTACTCCAGCTTGCCTCCGCCGTCATAAAACGTACTTGTTATTCAAGCCGAACCATCGGGTATCCATCTACTTCCTGCTTCATGCGCCAGCCAACGTCAAACAGGCTCCCCGGCAGACGCCCCGACCGTATTCCCATAACCTTCTTTAAAAGCAGATTTAAAATTCAAAATAAGATCGCCCGCCTTTTTCTCGGCGCTTTCCAGCACCCCAGGTTTGAACTGGCGGAGGGTCTCGGCCAACGCCGCACCCAAAAATACACCGGCTAACACAATTCCTAATATTTTAAACATACTCCCCTCCCATAATTAAAAAAATTATTTATTCAATTCATCATCACTGTCTAAATCATCATCCAAATCATCGTCATCCCTATCATCTTCGTACCCCATTTTCTTAATTGCGTTTTTTCGTTTAGCCTCCCTGGAAACGTGATAAATGAGAAAGGAAAGACCACCGCAAAAAAAGGCGGCCAACAGTAAATACGTCAGTCTTACATGAACCGGGTCGGTTACAATAAATCTTACAGGCACCTTTGCCAAATTTTGCACAAAGAATATACCACAAAATATCATCGTTATTATTAAAAGAATTAATTTCCACATTTTATTATTATAGATGCAATCTTTCCCTCTGAAGGGCGATTTGCTATGTTTCTATCCAATCTATCAGAAACGTGATCTATTTACCCTTCCTTGAACGGTTTTTGGTTGCTGCTTTCTTTTGCACGGAAGACGTTGTTTCCCTTTCCTCTGCCACTTCCTCTTCCTCTGTTTGTTCGGCGTCCGCCTCATCGGCCGTACTGGAGCTATCAAGCACTCCATCATCAGCCTTTTCACTAACAAGCGACGCATTTTCTACCACGTTGCTCTTAGGTTCAACGTCCCCACTGTCAGACGCCTTTTTCTCCTCAACACTGCTTTTCGGCTCTGGAGCTTCAACATCGGCGCCCTTAAGCACGGCCTCCAAATCGGCCATTTTGTTTTTACGCCACCATTCCTTCAGGTTCTCAATGTTCTCTCTTAATTTTTCACCGCTCGCGTACAATTCAAATTCAACGTTGTTGCCGGTAATCCTTTCGATGGCATGAATTATTTCCTTGCGAATCTCTACGTTGCTATCGTCAAGAGCCCTGATTAACGGCATGATAGACGCCGGCTCTCTCAGAATTGAAAGCGATGCGACAGCAGCCTTTTTAACATCTGGATCTGTATCCTTAAGGGTTTGCATTAAAGCGGGTGTTGCATCTTTCGCACTAATCCACCCAATAAATGATGCTGCGAGTTTTCTAATCTCAGGATGCTCGTCCTTTAAGCCATTAATAAAACATTCGGATGATTCAGCGCCGGCAATTTTATAAATACCTTCCAAACAACCCAATCTGACGCGATAGTTTCTATTCTTGAGGTTATTTTTAAAAATCGGCAAACAGGATATGTGGTTAATCTTTATCAGTGCGTGAATAATCTCCGATATAATATGCACGTCTCCATACCCGATTGCCTCTTTCAAGATGGGTATAGCCGCCGTATTGCCTATCCTTCCCAATTCCGCAGCAGCAAGCAATCTTATCTCTACATCATCAGCTAAAAGGTCCTGTGATACTTTTTCAAATATCGTCTTATCTGAACTGCTTTGAAACACGGCAGATTTCAAGGTGTCGTGCATCGCGTCCCTAATCCTGTTTTCAATGTCCACATCAAAAACTTCGTCTGCATCATCCGCTCTGACGCGCGATTTTTCAACCTTTGCAGCGTCCTTTTCCTTTACCATCTCTTGCAAGCGGGATTCAGAACTACGTATTTCGTTCTCATAATGCCTTACTTCGTTAATGAGTTCCTGCAACTCGGCGTCATCCTTCGCACCTGCCACAGAGGCACTTCGTTTGCCTATTTCAAAATAAAGTTTTTCAATCTTTTTCTGAGTCTTTGCAATATCAATCTTAACCGAGACCTTCTCACCACCCCATTTTTTTAACACGCCGCCGGAAAACAGTCCCTTCCCCGGCATTTTAATGCCGGAAACCTTCTTTTTTCTCCCAAAACAAAACAATTTACCGGAATATCCGGCAAACTTTCCGGAAGCCTTGGCAACGGCAACTCCTCCACTCGTAAATATTCGAGAAATCTTTCCCGTAAACCGCACCTTTTCTCCGGCATTATCCATAGTTGGCTCCATTGTTATATGCCCTCCTTCATCATTAAAAAATCTAGCACAGCTACGCTTCTACTAAATCTGCTGTGTTCCGTTAGGAACAAAATATTGGTAGAAAATAAACACAGAAACAGCATTAGTTCCGTCGGTACGATATATTGGTAGAAAAACAATCGGGTTTTAAATATATCTGGCCTATGGCATTTTATGTTTGGATGTCCTTGCTTTTACCAATATTGTGTCCCTACGGGACATTTAAAAAGCAGACACAGCCGGTATGCAAAACACTTAAACCGCTATTCTACTCTGGACATGACAATTTTACAGGATTTACACAACCATACGTTTTCCTTTGCACAACAAAAATAAATCCCTGTACCAACAAGCAATATGCCAATTGGAATTCCAACGCAAACGGCAAAGCAAATTATGCCCAGGACTATGAAGAAGAAACCCATCCCCTGGCTGTGTTTCGCTCTGACTGATTCTTCCATTTGCCCATCGCAATTTTTACAACTGATTGACGCCATTGCAATCATCTCCTTTTTGATTAACAGAAATTTACCAAATCCAGATAACCCTGTCAGGGTATCGCCACCATGGAGGGTGGGTTGACCGTTACAAATTACATCGTTATATATAAAGGTTCGCCACGTCTGGAAACGTCAAACAACACCCCATCCGCAATATTGACATTCGTTACTGCATCCGCAAAGTCAGACATGTTATTTATCTTTATCTTATTTATTCCCCGAATCACGTCTCCATTCATGATCCCGGCTGCTGCCGCTATACCCTCAGCCTCCACAACAACTACCCCAGGATCGCCTCTATTAACACCAAATTTTACGGCCAGTTGAGGCGTTATAGGCATGACTTCGATACCCGCCCACTCAAGTTCTCCCGGAGGAGGAATTGTTGTTTTATTCGCTTGAGCCGCCGGTATTTTTCTGTTTTGTATGCCGTCAAGGGCCGCTGCAAGCCGCACTTCCTGTTTTTTCCTACTCAGCACTAAATTTATTACTTCACCTTGTTTTAATGTTGAAGTTATCTTCTGGAATTTGGTAATACTTGTTATACTGCGGCCATTTATTTTTAATACCACGTCCCCCCTCTTCAGGCCAACCCTTTCCGCCGGAGAGTCAGGAAATACTCTATTAACAATAATCCCGTTACCGTTTTTCAAACCAAACTGCTCCACCATTATCGTATCAAGCGGCGCTGCCTCTATACCAAACCACGCCCCGACTGGATTCGCGTCCGGCTGCATCGCAAGGGTAATCACGTCACCCACATTCATATCGATCACATTCGCAGCAATTGCCCCAAGAGAAGGAACTGCGGTAAAGATATCTTTAGCCCTGTTTATTGGCACCGCGAACCCTATTCCCATAAAATCGCCCGTCATAGAATAGATGGCAGTATTTATACCAATAATTTCCCCTTTCATATTCACTAAAGGGCCACCACTACTCCCCTTATTGATTGCTGCATCCGTCTGGATAAGGTTTGAATATTGCTTCGTGCCGATGCTGACGGTTCTATTGGTATTACTAATAATACCGGAAGTTACAGTCTGGCTCAGCCCAAAGGGATTCCCTACGGCTAGAATGATATCCCCCTCCTGCACCAAATCGGAGTCACCTAATACGGCTGCCGGTAATGGTGTATTTGCATTAATCTTCAGGATAGCCAGGTCCCCAACAACGTCCGTATAATTCATAATCGCCGCATAGTCTCTGCCATTATCCAGTGTTACAACAACATCATCAGCGTCACTAACGATATGGTAATTGGTGAGTATGTATCCGGTACTGTCAACAATAACACCCGACCCTACGCTAGCCCTGTTGCGCACCTGCGCTGCGACCTTCTTCACCGGAGGTGTGTCTATAAAAAGGTGACACTCAGCGCATTCGCCTCTAAACTCATGGGGCATAACCGCATTTCTGGTTATTGGAGGAGCAAGGGCTTTTACGCCGACAATACCAGGATTCGGTTCGATATTTTGTGGAGCCATTGGAGCAAACTGCTGCGGACGCCCCCCAAAAGGATCCGCAAAGTCCAGCCGGTTATTGTTATTCAAAGCGCCGTTATTTCTCCTCGTTGCGCTTATGTTTACCGTTACGGCCTTTACCGCTATGGCAATACCGCTGTATGATTCCTGGAGTCTCAAAACATGGGTGTTGTTATCAATTTTATCCGTAGCGGTATCCATAAAATTATTTTCCAACGACAACTTATCCAGGTTGGCCGCCGTCTTGTGCTTATCAAAGCCGACCACAACCCAGACAATCAACCCGGTAATCAATATGAACAATATCGCTACCCATGATTTATAACGTGTTTCGCAAAAGTCTTTTGAACTCTTAGATCTAAACATAATCCTTCTTATTTCAGCTAAAAATTAAAATATATTTACAGGACATACAAATAATCACCTGAACAGACACGATTTGACTTTGCATTTTGTTCCATCGGGCCAGATGGAAATAGCCCACCGATTTATCGGTGGGGACAGAGGCCCGCATTTTTAGTCCCGCAGGGACGACTGGCAGCATTGACCCTGAACAGGAATAATGAGCGACAATTGCGACAAACAGTCTCCCTATAAGGTTTTGTGCATTGCTATACTAGCATAGTTTACAGATAAATATCCATTGAAAAACCCTGCATTACCAGGAGGTTGAATGCAAAGGTGTTTACCCAGTAACCCACTTACACGTGAGTGAGTGAGTGAGTGAGTGAGTGAGTGAGTGAGTGAGTGAGTGAGTGAGTG
>CAYHFB010000144.1:0-8529 GCA_964355695.1 uncultured candidatus Brocadiaceae bacterium | reverse complement strand
AATGTTCCTATGGAACAAAAAGCGGAGGAACGAAAAGATGTGTATAAACATGTGCATCAAAGCGAAGACTTCTTTCTCCCCTTCAAGTATTCCCGATATCGCAATTCACCCACACACGCACTGCCTACCGGGCACTTTTCGATGCAGCTTTCCGGCACCTTGCGACTGATCAATGCCCCGCAGACCTCACAGGCAAATTCGTGTTCGAAGCCGGCCACTGATGCCGTGCCTTCTTTCCGGCAGCGTGGACACGTTACGTCAATAATCTCCACCCGTTTTACCTTTTCCGCGCCCGGACATTGAAAGACGTCGGGCTTTTTAAATGCCTTTGTGGTTGGTAGTGTCGTTTTTTGTATCCTGGCGATGGTTTGGGCGGCGAGGATACGAAGGGGCATGCGCAGCTCCCTTCTCAGGAATTCCTGCAGCACCTTTACCGATTCCTGATCTCCCTGCCTGTCCCTGCCTATTTCCTCAAGGGTACACGTAACCACGTCGGCATTTTCGTGGTACAGGTTTCGCAAAAGCGATTCGTTATTTGAGCTATTGGATGTCATAGGGTTTTGCCCGGGTGCATTCCCAAATTTTTGTAAATTTGCATTTTGTCCCGTTGGGACAGATGGAAATAGCCCACCAATTTGCCGGTGTGACCAGAGGCCGGAATTTTTGTCCTCTGGGGACGGCTGACGGCATTGACGTTTCTAGCCGACCTTACCAGGACGAATGGTTTATAAAAATGGGGAAATACACCCGGTTTCAGCCGGTAAAATCATCTTCTGTAATCGTTCCGCCGGGATTCAAAAAACGAAATGTTACGATAGTGTTCGCATTAAGCCGTCGGTTCGGAATCATCTTTGTACTTGATCTCCATCAGGCACAGTCCCCTGGCCGGGGCCGTGGGGCCGGCAAATATCCTGTTCTTTTTACTAAGAACGTCCATAACGTCTTCCCCCGTAAGCTTTCCCCTGCCCACCTCCAGGAGCGTTCCCACGATGGTTCTTACCATGTTATACAAGAAACCGTCCGCCTCTACCGTGAAGAAAAGGTATTTCCCCTCTTTTTTGATGTCCAGCCTTTGTACCGTGCGAACCCGGTTCTTATCTTCAATGGCCTTTGTGGTGAAGGAGGTAAAGTCGTGGGCGCCGATAAGCAGCTTTGCCGCTGCGGCAATCTTCTCCACGTCGAGCGCATACCCGTATAAGTAGCAGAAATTGCGATTAATCGCCGACCGTGTCCAGTCGTTAAGGACGGTGTATTGATACACCTTGGACTTTGTGGAATATTGGGCGTGGAAGGACTCCGGGACGTCTTCCGCCGATTTTACAACAATGTCCTGAGGAAGATGGTAATTTATCGCATGAACGAGCCGTTTGGCGGGGATGGACGAGCCGGTCTTGAAATGCGCCACCTGTCCAAGCGCGTGGACGCCCGCATCGGTGCGGCCCGCGCCGTGAATGGTGATCTTCTCCTGAAGCGCCTTCATTATGGCATGAGAAAGGGTCTCCTGTACCGTTTTATCGCTCTTTTGCGTCTGCCATCCTGAGTAGTTGGTGCCGTCGTATTCTATTTGGAGTTTTATGTTACGCATAATGTTAGTACCTTACTAGGGTGTAGAAAACTAGTCACTTCTTTGCCAGTTCCAGTCTATTTTCTTTCCCGGTATTTGAACCTACCATCCGAGGTGGATAGGAGGGTTAAAAACCGGGAAAATCTAGCTCACTAAATGCGGTATGATTTCTACACCCTAGTACCTTACCGATTCAAAACTGCAATAAAAAAGAAGTTATTTTGTAACTACTCCGTCTCTAAAGCAAAGTTGCCAGGGATTTAATCAAAAACCATTTTCACGCAAAGGCGCAAAGGCGCAAAGAATAGACAATACAATCTATAGATAAATCAAATATCCAGAAGAACAATTGAACGAGTTGTCAATGGCTTACAGGATTCAGTGCTTATGCTTTCCTTTGCGCTCTTTGCGGCTTTGCGTGAGACAGGCCTGAGTAGTTACGTTATTTTGTTGTCATACCCGGAATCCCTCTGTAGAAGCGGCGAGTAAGGCATTTTATAACGTACGGTTTTTCTATTGGGTTGTGGGCAAAGCCCACTTTGGAAAATTGAATCAGAAAGCGCCGTAACAATCAACGAAAATACCGCACATGGCATATTGGACAAGGGGTGAAATGAGACGGTTTTTTTGCAAATTTGTTTTCTGCCCCGTAGGGACAAAATATCGGTAGAAAACAGGTGTTATTTATTTTGCTTGACTAGCGCTAAGCCTTTTGCTTAAGTAAGGAAAACTTGTTACGGAAGATAACATAAGCATTCGCAAGGCGCTTGGTACCTCCGCGTTACACTGGTACGAAGCATCTGTGTCGGGTGGGCATTGTTCCATACGCGCGGTGTTGGGGGTATGTGTAGCATTTATAATGTTTGATCTTGCCTGACGGTTGTTTGTTGGCAGGCGATACCTGCTCTACCTGGCTGTACCTTTGCCAGGCGCAACGGACGTGGTACACAGCATTTTTATGCAAGTCCAGGCGCGCCAACAATGCCGGAACCCATCAAGGCTGAAGCCTTGAGCTACGCTGTATTTAGGGGATAAATCGACAGGAATATTGAGCATGAATGCTTATCCAATTTTCTTGTTATCACTCAATTGGTAATGTTAACAAGTTAGAATTATAGGTGTGTGAATATTATAGTTCAATGCTTATGTTAATGTCCCCTTGACTTACACTGTAATATTTGTCAAAGTGAAGAAAACTTGTTAATAATGTAGTTGGGCTTAAATAACATACCGGGAGAAAACATGGATATTTTTTTAATTTGGTTATTTAGTGGAATACTTGGGGCCGCAATTCTTGTCCCTACAATAAGGCAGGAACAGGTTTCTTGTTAGGGGCAATCCTTGTACCTATTGGAGTGCTTTTTGCTCTAGTAATGCGTAGCAATGAAAGCAAAAAGGAAGAACGTCAAAGGCATGACGAACAAATAAAAGCTTTAAATGATTTTAAGAATAGTGAAGAAAACACGATTCCTAAAAGGGACTGTCCTTATTGTGCAGAAACTATTTTGGCGAAAGCAAAAGTGTGTAAGCACTGTGGCAAAGATGTTGAACCTATGGAAACCTAATCAAATTGATGCAATTTTATATATGGAGCTATCTTATGGAAACAGTAGTTGTTTCTCCAGAATTTCAAGTAGTTATTCCTATAAGTATGCGAGTATCTCTAGGTATTAAGCCTGGACAGCAAATTCAGGTAATTCAATATGAAAACCGTATCGAATTTATTCCACGCCAGAATATATCCGCTATGAGAGGTTTCTTGAAAGGTATTGATACAACCGTACCACGAGAGGATGATCGAGTATGAATGTCGTTGATTCCTGTGGATGGCTCGAATATTTTGCAGATGGTCAAAATGCTGATTTTTTCGCGCCAATTATTGAAAATATTACCCAGTCTGTTGTACCCGCTATCTGTTTGTTGGAGGTATTCAAGAGAGTCTATCAGCAACGAGGAGAAACCCCTGCTTTCCATGCGGTAGCTCTCATGCAACAAGCACAGATTGTTAATATGGATTCATCCATTGCGTTGAGTGCTGCAAAGTTAGGATTTGAACTAAAATTACCTCTTGCTGATAGTGTAATTCTAGCAACTGCACGCCATTACAACGCAACAGTTTGGACTCAAGATGATGATTTTGAAGGGATTGAAGGCGTAAATTATAAACCTAAAATTCGTTAATGATACGCCCAACAAGTCGCTGAAGCTGACGGCAACCAAGGCGTGCCCATCATAAATTTCACAGCCAAATTTTTAGTGCTCGGCTTCGGCAACGGGTTGTGTTCCTTGGTTGCCGCAGCTTAGCTCAATCGTTAGCTTGCAGTATCAAATGGGGAGCATTCCCAAATTCTTGTAGGCGCCTTGTGCCTGCAATGTCGGCTAGAAACGTTAACGCCGTCAGCCGTCCCTACGGGACTAGCAATTCTGGACACTGTCCCCACCGATGAATCGGTGGGCTATTTCCATCTGTCCCTACGGGACAAAATGCCTGTTTACAAGAAAGTGGGAATGCTCCCTATCAAATGCCTAACGCAAAATTCGACTCCATCATCATTCTGGACGCTGTGCCAGCCACTGAGATGCAAACTGCGCGGCGTTTGAGAGAAGACATAGAGGACGCGAGTATCGTCGTTGGCCGACCACTGACCGTGCGCCGCGAAAAGATCGAAACTATCACGGACCTGCGGAAGACATTAGGTGACCTCAAAGACGAATTGTTAAGAAATCCCATCTACCCGTGGATCCATCTTGACGGGCATGGTGTAAAGGATGAAACAGGTTTTATCACTGCCAATCGCGAGTACTGCAAGTGGGCGGAGCTAAACGATCTCTTGACCCCGATTAACGTGATTCTTGGTCTCAACATATTCTTAATACTGTCAATGTGCCAAGGCGGCTCATTCGCGACATCAATTCGATCGACCGATCGAGCGCCTGTCCTTGGTCTAATCGGTCCTGTTCGTGAAATCTCGTCGAACGACGTAATCGCGGACTACGTTCCCTTTTACACAACATTCATACGTACGAATTCGATCAAAGAAGCCTTAAACTCTCTGGATGCGCGACACAGTTCGCCGCTCTACTATCGAACTGACGCCGAGACCTTCTTCTATGAGGTGTGGAGAAGCTACAAACTGAATCATTGCAACCCGGCTGCCCTCAGTGTTCGAGCTGAGAACATTCGAGCGAAAATCAACGCAGAAGGTGATCCAATCCTATATGACGTAGCTATGCTGGAAGCTCAGATCAAGGCAAGAGAGCCTGCACAGTTTGAGCGTTTTAGGGACCGTTACTTCATGTTCGACCTCTACCCCGAGAATCGGAAACGCTTTGATGTAACGTATGAAGCGGCAAGCGCCTACTCTGCAAGCTAACCAACCGTTGGAGCGGACGCCTCCGCGCCACGCACTCCTGTGCAGCTTATGGCTCATATTACCTGCTTACATGGATTTTAAGCACATTTATAACGCCGAAACAAAGGTTTCTATTACTCGTGTAGTAGAGTCCGCGGGTATGCCTGTCCGCTATTATGTTCACCAGGGGAACTTGGAGGAATATCCAATGATTGAGGATCCTATTGTCGAAGCAGTTCGTCGATATCGCTATGAACATGCGGCACAGTACGATAATGTTCTAAAGCTTATTGTAGAAGCGTTACGAGAGAAAGAACGTACTTCAAAACAGGTACCATCAAGTCCCGGACATAAAGCGCTTTTGAGGCCAGTGGGAAGCTGACAAGCATCAGATGGGCGTTGGCTGGCGGAAGTCCCGGAGTTGCCTGGTTCCCTTGCTAACGGTGCAACATCGCAAGAAGCAACGTCCAAGGCTGAGGTGAACGCACATTGCGTTATTGCCGACCTGCTTGAACGCGATAAAAGCCGCTCCCTTGCTATAAACATTTCTATCCCGATCGTGGCATAAGTTTATGACTATAGGTTAAAGCCAAACGTCTTCTCTCTGCACTGCTACGGCTTGGCTGACAAATTAAACGGCAATCTGGTTCGCACAAAACACTGGCCCTAACCAAATGGCTTGATCATGTTTTCGTCTTCCATAATGGCGACGAGTTAGACCCGAAAATGTGTGCCACACATAGCAAAACATACGGGCCTATCTCCGAGTGATCTCCAGCCCCAACCCGTCATTCAACAGCAGATATTAATTGGGAAATAGAGAAATCTGTGTTAATCTTATTGAAATGTATAAGAATTTCAAACCAGTAGCGCACCCGTCTCGGTTGCGCGAATGTAGTGGCAAGGCGCGCCTTGCCACTACGCTGCTATAAGTCGCCGAAGTCTTAATTTAAAGATAACTTTAGAGAGGATGTATCAAATGAAACTTACAGCAATTATTGAACGCGAAGGTGATGGATACGTATCTCTGTGCCCGGAGTTCGATATTGCAAGTCAAGGTGACAGTGTCGAACAGGCACGGGACAACCTTCGGGAAGCATTAGAACTTTTTTTCGAGTCAGCATCAACAGAAGAGATAAAACATCGACTTCACCATGACGTTTTTGTCACTCAAGTTGAGGTGGCAGTTGGGTAAACTCCGCGTTCTTTCCGGTAAAGAGGTATGCGCTATTCTTGCCAAATACGGCTTCCTCGAAGTCCGCAGACGTGGTAGCCACATCGTCATGCAAATGAAACTGTCAAAATGCACAATTACAGTCCCAGTTCCAAATCACAACGAAATCCGTATCGGGACTTTGCAGTCCATTATCCGCCAGTCCAAACTGCCCCGGAGTGAATTTGAATCATGAATTCACAGTACCCAATAAGGCGCTCCACCTGACCGCTATTTCGCTACACTCTATAGCAGCAGGTGTGCTTAGTCGTTAGGTGCTTGTATAGCCAAAAGCAGCTATTTTCCGAAACTTTTAAGGGTGAATTCCCCGTATTTGTTGTTTTTATTTTCGAAAACCTGATTTGTTTGGCTATAGCCTTCCCACATTAAGGATATTCGCATGACAGAACATCAAATAAAAAAACCAACTTTGTTTATCAGTCACGCTTCGTCTGACGGCGAATTTGCGAATGCGGTAAAGCAAGAAGTGGAAAAAGTATTTGCGAATGGCGTAAGCGTTTTTTGCACCAGTTCTCCTGGCACAATTCCAGTCGGAGTTGACTGGCTCTCAGATATAGAGCAAAAACTTGGAGCAACTCAAGCTGTCGTAGTAATCATTACGCCGGTTTCAATTGAACGGCCTTGGCTTTGGTTTGAAATCGGAGCGACTTGGTCTAAAGGACGAAACGGAGACTGCCGCATTTACCCATTGTGTGCCCCCGAGATCGACCTCTCCCAGCTCCCTTCGCCACTAGATCGCCTTCAGGCTCTCTCAATGGGAAAAGCCGCTGACTTGAAGCTACTCTTCGATGCGCTGATTGAGCAGTTTGGATTCGGGAAAATATCTTCATTCTGAGCGTCAAACATTTCCAGCCGCATACCGAAATACAAGGATGTGAAAATTGTGGAGGCTGACTTGACGGAAAAAATCTTTTACTCCGGTCGATATACCGGCTACGGCGATGCCGAGTTGTGCGAGGTTATTGACTCAGTGATCTTTGCGCCCGACGAAAGAAAGCATTCAGTCGGTATATACAGTGCGCGTGAAGACATCATCCACAACGGCAAGTTGATCCACTTTCGCGAAGTAGATCGCAAGCTTGATTTGCCGCAAGGCACTGCTAAGCGGCTGCTAAATGTCGTGGCGGCCCGCTACAACCTTAAACCAGCGGTCGAAATGGATAATCTCGTCAGGTACCGCACGTGTTAAAAAACGCACCTAACCCGACAGTCAACCCGGACTCCGCAAAAGCGCGGAGCCGTTTAACTTTACGTTATGAGAAAATAAAATATGACTGAAGACAATAGAATATTGATGTATCATCAGTTAAAATGCCCCAAAGGTAAAATATTCACCTTTCCAGAAGTACCAGAATTAAAAAGGAAAGGATGGGTGGATCATCCTGCCAAAATTGGAAAAGGCTTTCGTGGTAAATGGTATAAACTCATAATCTTTTCACACACCAAACTATACCCATTCTGGTTAGCCCACTGGAAATGGATAATCACGACAATCATAACCACAATACTGGCTGTCATCGCACTTTACTTAGCATGGTTACAATTAAAAGCCCCCAAATAATTAAATTGAGGAAGATGCCCATAAATAATGCGTATTGCCAACTATTTAAAAAATCTTTCATAACAAATCGCTCAAGCGGACTGGATACAGCCCCCGCCGCTTAGCTCCGGTGTTGGGCATATGGAATTGGAGTAATTAATTGAACCCTGGTCGCCAATCATCTTATAGTTTTTTTATGCTCTTTCATAACGGCTTTTTCATTTTCAGCCAGGTAGGTTGGGCTGAGGCCACGAAACCCAACAAAAGGGAATGAAAAGTATGAACCAAAAATAACGTGAAAGTCTTGCGAAATACCTATACGATATCAGCAAAGGAATCATCCTTCTGGCCGTTATAACCAACATCGTGCAGGGGCGATGGAGTATTTTAAATATCCTTTTTGGTACTGCATCATCAAGTTCGCTATTTATCTGTGCGCACATCCTTGAAATGAAATTAAATCATGAGTAGTACAGAATTAACATTTTTATCTGTTTTTATCATCAGCGTTATAGTGTTTGGTGTTATCTACTTCACCCAAGGTCGTTCAAAACAGAGCCATTAATCGGTAATCTCTTGCGGGTTCAATCTTGTAGCCTGGTAGGTTGGGTTGAGTGAAACGAAACCCAACTTTTCTTGAATACCACGAATGGTTGATGTTGGGTTTCATTTGAAGAGGCATCAACCGCGCTGAGTGATCCTCTGGCTGCAACAGGCGCTGATCCAGACCATTCAATCGGTGAGTTTCGATATGTTACCTTTGGCATTTCAGAGCATGGTCGGTTATTAGTACCTTACCGATTCAAAACTGCAATAAAAAAGAAGTTATTTTGTAACT
>CAYHFB010000143.1:0-8662 GCA_964355695.1 uncultured candidatus Brocadiaceae bacterium | reverse complement strand
CTGTTTTGAAGTTTGATGACATTATAAACGGCATTTTAGTATTTTTCAAGTCCCTTAGACGAGATGCAAGATCCTGAACTGAGTATTGACAGGGCTTTGGAGCAATACTTGAAACTCGGTTATTCTGAAAACTGGATTAATCAAAGGCTCAAAAGTATTGAGATCCGCAAAGAGTTGACCGACGAATGGAAAAAACGGGGTCTAAAAGAAGGTGTTCAGTTTGCTGCACTTACCGATATTATTACTAAAGCATGGTCTGATAAAACAACAAAAGAGTATAAGATGCTAAAAGGGCTGAAAAAAGAAAATCTACGGGACAATATGACAAACATCGAACTGATTTTGAATATGCTTGCAGAAGCCTCTACCAAAGATATTTCGGAAGCGGTGAATCCAAAAGATTTTGATGAAAGCAAAAAAGTAGCGCGTCAAGGCGGCAATGTTGCAAAAGTGGCAAAAAAGGAATTAGAAGCTAAAACAGGTAAAAAAGTAGTAAGTGCTATAAATGCAAAATCAGTTTTGGCTTTAAAGGATAAAAGATAATATGACTTTCAACGAACTTAACAGCGTAGAATACTTCATAATCCACCAGCTCACCGGTATCAACCTGAATCAGGTGCAGCATGGCATGGTTAAAGAGGAACCGACACCTTACGGTGACGCTCCAAAATGGAAGTATGTTCAACCTGAACTACTCCCCCGCGACATTATAGAGGTTTTTATTGAAAAGGAATTGAAAGAATCTCTCATTCGTCTCAATCCGGCCATTAAACAAAACCCGGAAAGAGCAGAAGAGGTAATTCATAAGCTCCGTGCCATTCTCATTGCCGTTGGCAATGTTGGCCTCGTCCGCGCAAACGAAGAATTTGCAAAATGGCTACGCGGTGAAATCTCTATGCCAATCGGTAAAAATAATGAGCATGTAAATATTCGTTTTATTGATTTTGAGAAGATTGACAACAACACCTTTTTACTTACAAACCAATTCAAGATACGCGCACGAGAGACTAAAATACCCGACATTGCAATGTTTGTGAACGGTATTCCACTTGTGATTGGTGAAGTCAAAACACCTGCCAGGCCAGCAGTCAGTTGGTTAGATGGCGCACACGACATTCATGTTAACTATGAAAATTCAGTGCCGCAATTATTTGTTCCTAATGTGCTATCATTTGCTACGGTGAATGGGGTCACACCTTGATTAGTGATTTATATTGTTACTACTCAGCGTATTTTCAAACACAACCCCTGTTAGCCAACAAAATCAGGCAATTCACCGCAGAGGGCGCGGAGAAAAAAGGCTCGTCAATGATAAGTAATCGGTTTTTGCTAAACTGACATCCTGATAAAAAAAGCAATTTCCTATCATCACCATCTCATCTTTTAACACCATGTGAATTCAGTCCTCGATTTAGCCACTTGCACTTTGCAGTTTCCTTATTTCGCAGGGGAAAAAGAAAATAGACAACAACCCGTTGACACGCTATAATCCATCAATCATCAAGACCATCAAGAGAGGGGGGATGCCGATGCTCATAATATATGGATATTTGTTGCTTTAACCGTCCTTTCGATGATCAATCGCAGCCGCGTATTTATCATGAAACGGAAGCAAAGCTCTTTGTTCAGCGGAACATCAAGGATGGCGAAAATTGAACTCGCATGGAGCTACATGCTGGACTATGAAAACAATGCCAATCCCGCTTTGACGCAAAAAACGTAACTACTCAGGTCTGTCTCACGCAAAGCCGCAAAGAGCGCAAAGAAAGGCATAAGCCCTGAATTGACATAATCCTGTAAGCAATTGACAACCCGTTCAATTATGTTCCTGAATATTTGATTTATCTATAGATTGTATTGTCTATTCTTAGCGTCTTTGCGCCTTTGCGTGAAAATGGGTTTTGATTAAATTCCTGGCAACTTTAACCGGGAGACTGAATGGTTACCAAAAAACTCTATTTACCGGTGGGGTTCGATTGCCGTTAGGTGGATCACGGAATCGCCCACAATAGTTGCAGATGCGTCACGATTTCATGATGCCTGATTCGGCATTAAAGACTCTTATTCACATCGCCTGCGCACTTGAATGTGATGCTGACTTTTTTATGACCGTGGATAAAGGCATTTTAGCGAAACGGATGTCTGTCATTGACATGGAAATAATCAATCCGGTGGAATTCATTAATTTGGAAGTAAAATGAAAACTGGTATGTTGATAAAGCACGAGGGGTTCCAGGCTATTTTTGAGAAGCTTGATCTGGTCGAGGCAGAGCGATTTATAGCCCTTATCAAGCGCGATAATTTCGACTATACAGAATGGCGTAGGAGTCTCTGTGAAAACATGACGGTTGAAGATATATTCTGGAAAGCCATGGAATACTCCAGAAGTTTATAAATTAAGTATTCTGGACGCCCCATTATCCCTTCTGGTGAACGTAAAAAATATGTCCTCTTTTGGGATACGATGAATTCTAAACTCGATAATGGCGTTTGCACTTTTTTAGAGGCCTGTTCAAATAAAACATCGCGCCTTTCGTAGGGCGACCCTTTAGGGTTGCCTCCCGTGCGTGATCAGACAGCAGCAAGGCTAAAGCCTTGCCCTACGTGTTGAAGCCTAACGGCTTCATTTGTCGGTAGCGCAGGCGTCCCGCCTGCTGACGTCCGTACGTGCAGGCGGGACGCCTGCGCTACTTCGGCGACACTTTAGGGTTGCCTCCCGTGCGTGATCAGACAGCAGCAAGGCTAAAGCCTTGCCCTACGTGTTGAAGCCTAACGGCTTCATTTGTCGGTAGCGCAGGCGTCCCGCCTGCTGACGTCCGTACGTGCAGGCGGGACGCCTGCGCTACCGACAAATCGTGCGTCTGCAATACAGGCGACGCCGAATGGCTGATTCATCATTTTCCGCCCTGTATTCCCTGCGCCAGATGCTAAGTCCCAGAGTAAATAATCCCAAAACGCCCAAAAAACCGTTAAAACCACGAGACGGTGAGTTAAAATCTATCGCAGATGCAATCAACAAAAGGGAAAAGGATGTTGTCCTTAATATCAGGATTAACAAGCAAGATTTGGACAATATCAAAGAAGGAGGCAAAAAGACCAGGGGTTCGTTATCAGATTTTTATATCAGAAGTTATTCATAAAGCGGCGGTGTAATAATCCCAAATCCTGCAATTGGCCGCAGATGCACGCAGATAATGGCCTAAATTCTATCTTCTATTTAAGGGATAGATTTATTTTTAATAATGAAACAAAGGAGTATCGATAAATGTCTTACCTGTCAACGAAAACAGTTTCAGCTAATAACACTCCAACGAATGCATCATTGAAGGATTTGAATATGGTACCTCTGGGCGCTTCTGTGTGGACAAGTTCCGGCAACCTTGCCAATTCCGGCATCACAGCAATAGCCCAAGCCGCTTCGGGTGCGATGAAACATGGAGTTGGCTTTGATCCTACCCGGGATTCGGTAGCTGCGTGCATTGAAAATTCGTTCTTGCTGGCGATTAAGAATGGTTATAATCGTCTTGCAATACCATTCATTGCGAGTAACATTTTCCGTCAACGGATTATTCCTGTAATTGATAAAGACGCGCTGGCAAGTCTTATCGTAGAAGCCTGCCAGTATTATCGTAATAGTGTTGAGGCTGTTATTGTTGCCTACGGCGCTGGAGATATGGCGCACCTTCAGAAAGCAATGATTGGCAATACTGATAAAGGTGTGACATTGGTGGCTGGTTCCGTTGCCCTTTATGCTGATCATAAATGTGCTGCAATCGTTAATGCTGCAAATATGGAAGTGAAATTCGGCGCTGGGATCTCCGGTATAATTGGAAAGGCAACCGGGAAAAGTCTTGAGATAAACGCAGAAGCCTCTTTAATGATAAAAGCTTTTTGGGAAATTAATTAGACATAATGATTAAAAAGTTATGTTATATAGCTTTTCACTTTGCGAATTGCGGGTTGAAGAGATCAATGACTGAACCGGAAAACAACTCATTCATCCCGACCGCCCACAACATGCTGCTTATCATCATTCTATCGTTCTATGGTACATTATTGAATAAATGTGGCGCTTTTATCAAAGGGAGTATAAAGGGTTTTGACCGAATAGTGTTTAACAGATGTCCCCGTGTTTGTTCGATATTCGATATTAGACTTCGTGTAAAAAATATCAAAAACAACTGAGTGCTTATGGGGGAAGCTCCTGTGAAGATCATAAAACAATACAAGCCCCGAAGGGGAGGCCGGATGTTTTGTTTTCGAGATAAAACAATAAATTTCAGAAAAAACAGGTATCCATGGTATGCAGTGAGCCCTTTTCTGTCACCCCTTCGGGGCTGGTTTCGTTATGGTCTTTTCCAGGGGCCTTACCCCTGGCAATTTCCTTTCAGCCCTTCGGGCCTGTCGTAGGGCGATCCTTTAGGGTTGCCTTTTTGCGTGTACAAACAGTCGCAAGGCTGAAGCCTTGTCCTACGTTTAGAAAAAGTCGCCGAAGGCTCAGTATCTACGGTATTTTTATACGCGTTCGCGTCCAATTAAGCGGGAAAAATCGTTTACAACATCCATTTGTTTTGTTAGACTGACAACCCATGACGGGACGACAACTCTCTATAAAATTTTCAAAAACTTCAAGATTTTTTTATGCCGTGCCTCCGTTGTCTTTCAAGAAACGGGATAAACTTACTTATCGCGCGCTCTAGTGCTATGGTTAAGAGGTTTAAGTTTTCAATGCGCGCGCCGGTTAGTTTGTCGTTAGGCACAGAGATTATTGACAAATGAAAGTCAAAAAACTTATCGCGTTGATTGAGGCTGACGGATGGGTTCAAGTACGACAGAAAGGTAGCCATCGTCAGTTTCATCATATAACCAAGTCAGGAACCGTTACGGTTTCAGGAAAAGCTAACTCATAGATGTTCCGCCTGGAACACTTAACAGCGTTTTGAAACAGGCGGGTTTAAAGTAGGAGGTGTTATCATGCGTTATATGGTTGTCGTTGAAGAAGGACCGAGCAGTTTTGGAGCATATCTACCCGATCTGCCAGGCTGCATTGCCGTTGGTGAGTCAAAGCAAGAGGTGTTGCAGCTCATTCAAGAAGCCATAGAATTTCATCTTAAGGGCATTAAGGACGAGGGTGCCTCAGTGCCTCTGCCGCACTCCTACAGTGCGTTCGTCGAAGTTCACGCCTAACATCGCTCAAGCCGATCCGGCACACTACGCAGGGCGGCTTAGCTTGTCGTTAGGCGGACAAGGAGATATGTGAATGCCAACGATCGCAATGTTTTATGGCATAATTGTTCGGATGTATTTTGCTCCAGGCTAGCACAATCCCCCGCATTTCCACGTTTACTACAACGAGTATAAGGCATCGGTGGACATTCGCATGTGCGAAATCATTGACGGCAGTCTACCCCGAAGGCAACAGAAGCTGGTCTTGGCATGGGCAGAACTTCACCAGGAAGAGCTGATGGCAGATTGGAACCTCGTCATGAAGGGAGAAAACCCATTCAAGATTCAACCGCTTCAGTAAGGAGGAGAGAAACATGTACCCGTCTGTGTCAAAGGTAGTTCCCAATGAAGACTTTACTCTTGCTATTGTGTTTGATAATGGCGAAGATGGCATTCTTGACATGAAGCCGTATCTCGGTTTTGGGGTGTTTCAAAGGATAAAGGAGTATGAGTATTTCAAGCGTGTTCGGGTTGCTTTCGACACAATAGAATGGGACAGTGGCGTTGATCTCGATCCTGAATTCGTATACGGTAAATGCAAGATGACGACACACGCATAACAATTGGATACAGCCGATTTCGTAATCGGACTGTTGGTTTCCGTTATGCGTAAATATAGTATCGTGATGGTATTACAAGAGATGGAAATTTACCTTGATAACTGTTGCTTAAATCGCCCATTTGACGATCAATCTCAAATGAGAATCCGGATTGAGACTGAAGTGCTAAAGACGGTTAACGTACTGAATAAATTCGGAATTCAAAAGATTGACTCATTGCATATAGCTTGTGCCGCTTTCTCAAAGTGTGATTATTTTCTTACCACAGACGATAATATTTTACAACGGGCAGATCAAATAGACTCTATTAAGATCAATGACCCGATTGGTTTCATAAAGGAGGTTATGCCATGATGACTGATACTGAACTCAGATTAAAGGGACTTCGAGTCCTTACCGAATATATTGGCGATATCGAAGCCGAACGGTTTATTGCCCTGATTCAAAGAGAACCATTTGATTATACAAAATGGCGACAAGGTATGGACGAAGACCTGTCAATCGAAGAAATCAGCAAAAAGGCTATGGCCTTGAGAAAGAAACTCGCCGAACCGTGCAGTTGACCTGAGTGCCCTTGTGAAAACAAAAATGGGTCAACCCTGGACATTGGACAAATATTAAAATATGCCTGGCAAGCCTGGCAGCCTGGTAGGTTAAGTTGAGTGAAGCGAATCCAACCCAACTTTTTTTGAATGCTACGAATGGTCGATGTTGGGTTTCACTTGCGTTCAACCCCACCTACACGACTGAATTACGGTGCGGGGTGCGAAGTCTAATTGATGAACCCACAGCGGTGTCTTATACTGATGAGTCTAAGACGCCTACTTTTCATAACAATTCTGCGCAATATTATGGAAGGTAAATGAGATTTTTATATCCAAAATACCGGCGTAATAGACTGACAGCCCAGCGTGCCGGGGGCGGTTATAATGATCAGTCTAATTATTATTAGATGGTCCGTGTCGGTAGCCAGTGATCACGGAGAGTGCATTTGACTTTAGAAAGGTGAGATTGTTATGGCGTCTTCTCTTACACTAAGAGATTGGTTTCTGTACTCAGATAGAAATAAACCAGACTTCAATCCGACCCTTGATACCACCATTACCATAGAGCGTTTCTGGGATAGTGAAAAGAGTGATACCAACTCACCGGATTGGCGGCACGAACAGTGGCTAATCCGCTCTGCTTTCGTCCCTGCTGGACAGTTACATGCAGCAGCTACGGAAATTCCTTCGCCTCATTATTTGAGTTTCGAGATGGGTTGGGGTTCTCAAGATCAATTTAGCTTTGGCGACTACGCTACGTACAAGGATATTCAGCTATACCCTTTAGCCTTTTTGATAAAGCATCCAATTACTCAGGAATACAAAATTCAACTTAACTATAAATTGATTACCTATCATGCATTGGTCAAGACCAACGGTAATAAATATCATCATCCAATAGATAACATTCTGGTTATCGACACAAACATTGATAAACATAAAATCTATAATCCGACTGCTAAAGTAACCATTCATCGTGATTATCTGCGTGATTTTATGGCAACAACCAAGATGGGGTTACTTATCTCTGTCGTTGCCGACCGATTTGCAAACGCACCGACCGAAGAAGAGATAGGGCTTACTCCAGTTAAAGATATCAGTATTGATGATTTCGCCAGTCTTTCAGCATACATACATCGCCCTGAATTTACTCACAATAGATATTTCCGAGGGCGCTCTACCCTTCGCCGTAATTTCATAATTGAGCCTTATGATCGGCCTAGGTTTGAACGTAGCCCTTGGTATTATTTTGGAGAGCAACGTATAGACGAATCACAGTTGCCAGTTTTCATCGTGAATAGCGAAGGAAAGAAACAAACATTACCACGAAATGACTTCATTGTGAGTAATATTGAGAACGGCATTGGAAGCGTTGGATACTTATACTTCCGACCGGAAGTTCTACAAAAATACATACAAGTGCCAGGATATAGCGTCTTTTTTCATGTGAGAAACTGGGGAATAGCTTCATTACCTGGAGATAGAGGGACAGTTGATGTAGGGATAAATTCCCACGGGTTGGTTAACGCTTTTGCTCCTGATATAGCAAAGTTGAGTATTGCAGAACAGGCTTATTGGGCATCCTTTTCTTCATTGCCCAGTGGTGAGGTTTGCGAAGAGATGTTCCAGACCAGAATGCAACAGAACCCTCCTCATTCGACAGGAGTAATCGATTTAATTAGAGGTTCTCGCACTCTTGTTGATGTTAGCTTTAGAAAAAAGCACTGCTTCGGCGTATTTAATCTCATAGAACCAAGCAAGCTTGATCTCTCTAGGTTGAGCGTAGGCCCCCTTACTAGCCGATACGAGGAACTTCTTGAACTTGCTAGGATTCTTTACGGATGGGTTATTGAAACAATGCAGATCGATTCACTTCGGGCTTGCCTGGATACTTTTGGTCAGATAGTAGATAAGAAAATGAAAGATCTGAAACAAATAAAGCTCCTTGAACAAATCTTGATCGCTAAAGGACTGGAAGAGGCTGAGGCGCGCTCGATAACCGCCCCTCTCGTTGGTTTGAATCAACTTCGCATAGGTTCAGCACACATTGGTAGAATAGAACTGGTGGATAGTTTTCAGTTAATGGGAGCATCAACTACTCCTCAGACGCCAAGAGCAGGTTGGAATTTCTGCGTCGATGTTGTGACAAGGTCTCTTCATTCAATTGCGAATCACATTGAAGCTTAGCCGCAATCTAACAACGCAATGAACCGGACGACGGGAACACGTGTGTTCCTTTTGCCTCGAGATACTCGTCCCGCCGCCGATTATCGCGGGCGTTAGGCACAGAGATTATTGACAAATGAAAGTTGAAAAACTTATCGCGTTGAT
>CAYHFB010000142.1:0-8779 GCA_964355695.1 uncultured candidatus Brocadiaceae bacterium | reverse complement strand
TTCTTAATTCGAAATTCCTTGTTCGATATTCGATATTCAATACACGGTTAAATCGCACCGTAATGCCGGTGATTTCCTCACTCCATTTCCCTGATTCGTTCGCGTTGTGTTTCTTAACTTAACACGTATGCCCCTCTGCCCCCTGGTTTCTAGTAGTTCCAAATATTTTGTCTGATGCTTGCCCCACCAGCCTGTATCTGAGGAGCAGGGGTACCTCACGAAGTTGTTACGCCCTGCCGCAACACTGCTTGAATTTTTTACCGCTGCCGCAAATGCAGGGCTGGTTTCTGCCGACCTTAATGCCGGCTTTTATCGGGTCTATTTTATGCGCAGACTGAGAGGGTGAATTCTCTACGGTTCCGCTCTCTGCGCTGATAGCGGCAGGAGATTCGTGTATCTTTTTCAGCCCTGAAACTTCCTGATGGACGAACTGTTCCGGATGCCAGATATCCTTTCGGTCTTCTTCCTTTACCAATTGCAACTTAAATATGAGGTCAGTTACTTCGTCCCGTATGGCAAGATTCATACTTTCAAACATGCCCAACGCCTCTCTTTTGTATTCAATCTTAGGGTCTATCTGAGCGTAACCCCGGAGACCGATACCGGACCTCAGGTGGTCCATTGCATAGAGGTGGTCCTTCCACTTGGTGTCTATCTTTTCCAGTAAAAGCATCTGGGCGATTTTTTCCACCCCTTCTTCGCCAAGAAGGGCTTTTTTTGCTTCGTAGGCGTCCATGGCCTTTTTCTTCAAATAGGCTTCCACGTTGCCGCGCGTCTTATCCGCAACCTCGTTTAAATCAACTTCTAATCCAAACTTTAGCTTAAACCACGAGGCGACGTCGAATGGCTCTTCATCTTCAGTGCGACGCTTTGTATCGAAGGCAGTTACCGTCATTTCCTCAATACAATCATCAATCATCCTGGTAATGTATTCACTCAGATTCTTGCCTTCTAGCACGTCCTGCCGCAAGGAATATATGGTTTTTCTCTGCTGGTCCATAACCTCGTCATATTCAAGCAGGTGTTTACGTATCTCGAAGTTGTGCGCCTCTACCTTCTTTTGTGCGCGCTCGATAGACTTTGAGACCATCGAATGCTCAATGGCCATGCCTTCTTCCATTCCAAATCTTTTGAGCAGCGAACTTATCCGTTCAGAGGCAAAGATACGCATGAGGTCATCCTGCAGGGATGCATAAAAACGGGAAGAACCCGGATCGCCCTGTCGTGCTGCGCGGCCACGAAGCTGGTTGTCAATACGGCGAGCCTCGTGCCTTTCCGTTCCTAGTATGTGCAGCCCGCCAATGGTGGCAACTCCCTCACCGAGGACAATATCAGTGCCGCGTCCGGCCATATTCGTAGCAATGGTAACGTTTCCGCGCTGGCCTGCCTTTGAAATAATATGCGCCTCTTTCTCATGCTGTTTTGCGTTTAGCACTTCATGTTCAACGCCTTCTCTATTGAGTTTCTCACTAAGAAATTCAGACTTCTCAATAGAAACCGTTCCAACAAGTATCGGCCTGCCTTCCTTATGCACTTCTACAATTTCCTGGATGACGGCGTCATATTTTTCTTTTTCCGTCCGGTAAACACGGTCTGGGAAATTGGTGCGTCTCATGGGTTTGTTTGTCGGTATTGTAACGACTTCGAGCTTATATATTTTGTCAAATTCCACGGCTTCCGTCATTGCCGTACCCGTCATCCCGGCCAGTTTCTTATACAAACGATAGAAATTCTGGAGCGTTATGGTGGCCAGCGTCTGATTTTCCTCTTTTATGTGCAGGCGTTCTTTTGCTTGTGCGGCCTGGTGTAAGCCATCACTCCACACGCGTCCGGTCATCAAACGACCGGTAAATTCATCCACAATAATAACTTCACCATTCTGAACGATATAGTCCCTGTCCTTTTTGAACAGGTGATGCGCCCGAAGCGCTTGTTCAATATAGTGCGGCCATTCCATATTTGCGCCGGTATAAAGGCTATCAACGTTGAGCTGGCGTTCCACCTCTTCCGTGCCTTCCTCAGTTAGCTGTGCAGCACGCTCCTTTTCCTTTACCTCGAAGTGCTTTCCCACCTTTAATTGCCCGGCAACTTTGTCTGCTATATAATATTTTTCTGTGGATTCTTCCGTGGGTCCCGAAATGATAAGCGGGGTTCGCGCCTCGTCAACCAGAATACTATCCACTTCATCGACAATGGCATAATTCAATCCCCGGCTAATTTGAACCTGCTCTTCCCTGTTTATCCGCATATTGTCACGGAGATAGTCAAAGCCAAATTCGTTGTTCGTACCGTAGGTGATATCACAGAGATAAGCCTGCCTTTTACTCTCGTAATCCTGATTTGACTGAATGGCCCCGGCGGTTAACCCCAGGAACTCAAACAAGGGGGACATCCAGTCACGGTCACGCTTTGCAAGGTAATCGTTTACCGTAACGATATGCACACCCTTGCCCGTTAATGCGTTTAAATAAGCTGGCAGCGTAGCAACCAGTGTCTTTCCTTCTCCCGTTGCCATTTCAGCAATTTTCCCCTGGTGCAACACCATGCCGCCGATAAGCTGCACGTCAAAGTGGCGCATGGTGCGGTTGGGGCTATCGGCATTAGGGGCCAGGAGCATCCTACGGCTTGCTTCTCTGACCACGGCAAACGCCTCCGGCAGGATGTCGTTGAGCGCCTCTCCCTTTGCCAGCCGCTCCTTAAACTCGTTCGTCTTGTTACGCAACTCGGCTTCCGTTAAGGCCATTAATTTAGGCTCAAGGGAATTAATGTGGGCCACAATGGGCCGGATATTTTTTAATATCCTGTCATTTGATGTTCCAAATAGTTTCGTTATAAAGCTCATATAATAATGCCTTTTATTTAATTTTTAAATTTGGCCTTTGGCAAATTTACCATGGAGAGCGATGGGGGGCTCTTTGCCCTACAATTCTAAGCAAATGTGAACAACTATGTCAAGGCAATGTTTTATGGTACAATTAATGAAAATGAAAGAAGGCTGTTAAAACATTACGTTTAACAGCCTTCTTAATAAGCAAAGTTCTAGTTGGTAATTGAGTCAAACCACTTCGACGTAGGTATTCCACACCACGACAACACTCGCCTTTCCGTTATTGCGAGCGGTGTAAAACAACCTCCGACTTTAAGCGTCACGTACATTTAGAACAGCCCTTTGACCTTCCCCGTCTCAACGTCCACGTCTACACGGCGGAATGCAGGATCAGAACTTGTTCCCGGCATCAGCTTAATATCTCCCGCCATCGGTACAATAAACCCGGCGCCTTTGAAGGTCATTACGTCTTTAATACGCAGCCTCCAGTTCTTTGGAACGCCTTTTAGGTTTGGATTGTCGGTAATGGAAAGATGCGTCTTGACCATGCACATCCCCATCTTTGAAACGTCAGGGTCGCTTTCCAGCACCTTCATCTTGTTCGTTGCTTCCGGTGTATAATCAACACCGTCTGCGCCGTAAACCTCTGTTGCAATCTTTTCGATACGGTCCTTCAACGGGGCGCTCAATTCATAAAGAAACTTGAAATTCGTCGGTTGGTTGCATGCGTCAATTACCGCATCGGCAAGCTCAACGGCGCCGTCTCCACCCTTTAACCAGTGGTACGACACGGCAACACGAGCCCCGGCCGCATCGGCTAACCTACGAATCGCATCAACTTCGGCCTTCGTATCCGTATGGAAATGATTAATACAAACCACCGGATTAATTCCAGCCTTCCTTACCGTTTTGATGTGATGGACAAGATTCTCCGTCCCCTTTTCCACCCATCCGACGTTTTCTTCTTTGTAACACGGGTCCAATGGACGCCCAGGCACCGGGATCGGCGCGCCGCCGTGGCATTTCATACCGCGAACTGTGGTAACGATTACCGCTGCATTGGGACGGTGTCCGGAATAACGACACTTCAGATTCCAGAACTTTTCGAATCCGATATCTGCACCGAACCCCGATTCGGTCACATGGTAATCACCCAACTTCAGGCCGAGCCTGTCTGCAATAATAGAGGACTGTCCAATAGCAATATTGGCAAATGGCCCCGCATGAACAAATACCGGCTGCCCCTCGATTGTTTGCATAAGATTTGGATTAATGGCGCTTGCCATCCACGCAGTCATAGCGCCCGCCACTTCAAGGTCAGAGGTTGTCACCGGTTTGCCTTTTTTGTCATAAGCAACAACCATTTTCCCTATCCGCTCACGCATATCTTTTAAATCATTTGCCACAGAAAGGATTGCCATAAGCTCGGAAGACACTGCAATCGCAAACCCGGATTCCATCATGTAGCCATCCATCTTGTTGCCGATACCGATGACTATCTTCCTTAATGATTGAGCGCAAAAGTCGATAATCCACTTGAGTTCTATCCTGTCCGGGTCGATATCAATACGTTTCAAATTGCTTTTTGCAAGCCGTTCATCATCATAATTCGCTTCATGCTGTAATCGGGAAGTAAGCGCAACCATACCCAGGTTATGGGCGTTGATGATAGCATTGATATCCCCGGTAAGTCCAAGCGAAAAAGGCGTTAACGGAATACACTGTGAAAGACCGCCACCGGCCGCAGAACCTTTGATATTCATGGTTGGGCCGCCTGAAGGTTGGCGAATGGCGCCAACAACCTTTTTGCCCCTTTTCCCCAAACCCTGTACCAGTCCCATAGTGGTGGTCGATTTTCCCTCTCCTAATGGGGTAGGTGTAATGGCGGTAACGTCAATAAATTTTCCGTCAGGTCTGTTTCCAATCCTTTTTAACACCCTGCTAAAGTCAACCTTTGCCACGTAATGTCCATGGGGGAGCAGCTCTTCCTTTTCCAGCCCCAATTGGTCTGCCAACTGGTATACCGTTTTCATACGTGTTTCGGAATCCTCTGCTATTTCCCAATCTGCATGTTTGGTGGGGTCCAGTGCCATTGTCTTTTCGCCTCCTTCATAAATAGTGTAACGCGTTCTATGCTTATGTTAAATAAATTCCAAACATCTTTAATTGCAACTATTTACACCCAATAAACAATATTGTCATAATCGCGCAGGCAAGCAACTCATCTATAACTTTGTACGTCTCATTTTAGTCTGCCAATTATACGGGTAAAATGGTGAAGGTCAAGAAAAATAATATGCCCCATTTTTTAAAAAAATTGGCCGCGTAGAATAATGGAGGCTTTTGGTCCATTTCAATTGCAACCCCATTTAATCAGCAAAGAAACCTTTGTGGCATGTCCCCGCTGGATAACGCTACCAAAGAATTACCAAAACCACAAAGTCCACAAGATTACACAACAAATAAGGCCGCCGGTACAAAAGAATTTTATTGACAAACTATCGCGTAAATTATACAAAATAAGGTAATTACGTCATAGTTATGAAATTGTCAGCAATAAGAGTTGGTGCATCATATCATCCAATATACTGGCAGATTTAAGCCACGCAAATGGAATGGCTGCGAGCGGACTTTATCCTGGTTGAAAAAATTATTTTATGTAATTCGCATTGGATTACAACCTTATGTAACGAGCAACCTGTTGATACGTAACGATTTGCGATACGTTTTGTAATTTATATCAAATATTCAGTGTGGATGAATTATTTAATTATGCGAAACTTCTGTGGTGTGGTATAAACATTGCTGCTAAATGTTGTGCCAAGAAAGGAGGCATCCCAAACGGATGTAATATTACCAACAGTAAATCCTTGGGCGGCTTGGCTATCCGTAACGAAATATAACCGATTGTAAATTTAGGGGAAGTATTTTTAAGTTTTTTTGAAAAGGGGAAACGTGAATGAATAGTTTATACAAATGGGGGCTGACTTGTATGGTCGCTGGTACCATGGCAGGTTTTACTGCGCCAATCTATGCAGAAGAAACGGTACCGGCAATAGCACCGGCGCAAGATGAAGGCAAGATGTCCAATTTCTTCAAGGGTATTGAAGTATCCGGTTTTGTGGACACTTATTATAGTTATAATTTTGCTAAACCTCATGATCAAAGGGGCAGCACATTTAGCAACGCGCAAGATGATGATAAAAAAGGGTTTGCAAATGTGAGGGCTTTTGACAGAGAAAACGATTCCTTTACGTTAGACAACATAGAAATTTCTGTATTTAAACCATCGACCGAAAAGGACCCGATTGGTTTTGGTTTTACAACAAACTACGGTGAAATTGCGCAGAGGTTAACCTTTGTGCCGAGCGACGGACGTGTAGATGGCGCAAATGGCGGCGATGATTTTACCGTAAGCCAGGGTTTTGTTACCTACAAGGCCCCGGTAGGTAAGGGACTTGATTTTAAGTTTGGTAAATTTGCCACCTGGATTGGCGCAGAGCTTTGGGAAAGCGTGGATAATCCGAACTTCTCACGTTCACTCCTCTATCAAAATGCCATTCCTTTTACCAATACAGGTCTTTCCATGAGCTATCCTTTATTGGATCAGTTAACGACGACTTTTTATCTGGTAAACGGTTGGGATACCTTTGTAGACAACAACAATTCAAAGACACTCGGATACCAGTTTAACTGGAAGATAAGCGAGAATACCGGCTTTATCGTAAACGGCAGTCACGGCGCGGAACAGGACGAGGACGTTATTAGGGACGCAGAATCCAACTGGAGGCATTTCTGGGACCTCATCTTAGCACTCAAGCCATTACCAAAGACATCGGTTAATATTAATTTTGACTATGGCACAGAGGAGGGCGGTGCTATGTACTCCACTGCTATAACCGATTCAATGCTATCAGGCGGACCGGTTGATTCTAAGGGAAATTGTGAATGGTGGGGCATTTCTACTATTGTAGGTTATGATTTTACCGACTCCGTCGGCGTGGCTTTGAGAGGTGAGTATTTCGAAGATAATGATGGTGGAAGGATCGGTGTTAGTGAGCTTGGTATTTGGGAAGCAACGTTCACGACAAACATAAAGATCAGACAAAACCTCCTGGTCAGGCCGGAAATCCGTTATGATCAGGCAGATCAAGGCATATTTGGCGGAAGTGATAATGAACTCACAACGGCAATTGACGTAGCCTATATGTTCTAAAAAGCAGTATGACGACAATTCCCAAAAATGTGTTTTACCAGAACCCGTTCAAGAGGAAGTGCGTTATTCATATATCCCCCTATATTTGCAAAGATATAGGGGGATTTTGTTTTTTATGCAGATTTCGTAACATTCAATAAAAATATCGGGCTGTTTCCGTTCCATGAAAAGCACGAAATATTTCGGTAGCGGCGAGGTGACGCCTTCTACGCTAACCGCAGTGGCGAACGAAACCCAAGGAATATTGTCTTTAGAACAAGGGGGGATTTTATGAAACTACCGCTCTGTCCTGACAGGGTTAGGATTTCGCTGACGGTTGCTGCCTGCCTGAGCGCAGGGATTGCATTCATGGCAACCGGTGCGCCGGTTACGCCAGGAGAGAGAGCGGAACCTGTGCCCGGCGCGGTTGTGCTGGAGAACTTCGAAAGTTATGCGAACGATAGTTTTCCTGAAAAATGGCGCGTGATGAAGGAGGGAGCGCGAACGATCTATCGCGTCGAAACGGAAAACGGCAATCGCTTTCTCCATGCGCGTGCGGATAAGCAAACGATACAGATTGGGCTAAAGCATCCCTTCGATCCCAAACAACAAACCCATCTCACCTGGCGCTGGCGTGCAAGAGAATTTCCTGCAGGTGCCGATGAACGGATTGCCGACAAACATGACGCAGCGGCGCAAGTCTACGTGATCTTCGACAATCAGATTTGGCCGCGCTTCATTAAATACATTTGGAGCGAAACGCTTCCGGTAGGTACACGATTCACCCATCCGCTCTACAGCCGCGCCCGCGTGGTCGTGATGAGAAGCGGTGCTGGTGAAAAAGATAAGTGGTTCGACGAAAAAATAAACTTCTACGATGACTACAAGAAGTTCTTCAGCGCTGAGCCTGACAAGGTTCTAGGCATCGCGATCTTAAGCAGCTCCGACGCAACCAAAAGCTTATCAGTCGCCGACTATGATGATTTTGTGCTGCTACCTTAACTAGCGTCTGAACGAAAACGCACTTTTTACAAAAGTGCGGGGATGGTTTTTCCCTTACCAAGCGACCATTTAAAAATTCGTGGTTGGGTTTTTGCTTAAACCCTTAGCGACGGTAGGGCTTGCAATCCCTGGTGCGTGTTCAGGCCGTTGCAAGGCGTAGGGGCGGGGTCTCCCCGCCCTTTATCGACCGGAGTTGCAATCACGGGTATGTATTCTGACCGTTGCAAGGCTAATGCCTTGCCCTGCTTAATCCACCCTATTTAGATAGCATCAACCCCTGCATGACATTGTTAATTTGTTGCCTTATCTGTTCGGGGTCAACTCCGTCGCCCATCTGCCGTTGCATCTGTATTAAGATTTGTACCAGTTTCATCCGACTCTCTACTTCCAGGCCTGTGAGTTTGGCTTTATCTTCCAGGGCTTTAGCGTCCAGCACGTTTCGCGTGTTGCCTTCAACCAACGATTTAAACGTTTCAACCATTCTGTTTAAAAAAGTATAAAGCACATCGGCTGAAAAGCCACCTAAGATGCTCAGCAAAGGCCGAACAACCCCCTTCGATAGCAAGCTGTCTTCTCCCAATGATTTTTGTGAGATGATTACGGCTAATAGGATACCCGCGATGACGCCGAGTAAAAAACGGATATAATACGACCCTTGATAGCCGGGGTCATAAGTGCCGTTTGAAATGTATTTATTTGCCTTATAGAGTGCGGCGAATGATGCGCCAAGGCTCGCTGCGCTGACATAAAAAACC
>CAYHFB010000141.1:7106-8799 GCA_964355695.1 uncultured candidatus Brocadiaceae bacterium | reverse complement strand
ATGTAACAAGCGGTGCAAAGTAATTATGGATTTCTTAACTTAACACGTATGCCGTTTCCCCCCGCCAGCGGAGGACGTTGGCCTGCCATGTCCTCGGTAACAGTGTTTATTATAGCGGATAACTAAGGCAGGACACAAGGTTCATAATTTCCGGGTAGGGTGGATTAAGCAAGGCGTATCCACCTGGGGGTTACTTTTCCTTATTCCACTCATGGGCGGGGAACTGGGGTGGGTTTTCCGTATTATGGTAAACCGGAGAAGGTCTTGTTATCGCAGTCGATGGAAAAACCCTCAAGGGCGCTCGACAGCAAGATGGTTCTCAGGTATATCTGCTTTCTGCCTTTCTTCATCAAAAGGGTATCGTTATCGCTCAGGGTGAAGTTGCAAGTGCCACGAATGGAATTTACTGACAGCGCCACCAAAGATTGTACTATGGTGAAACGGTGAGAATCACCTTGCCGCATTTTCCGTCTTTCATCAGTTTCATGCCCTTTTCATAGTCTTTGAGCGGAAACCGGTGGGTGATAACCGGAGTGGGGTTTACCATGCCCGTTGATAAGAACCGCGACGTCTTGTACCAGGTGGAAAATATTTTCCTGCCCGTTATGCCGTAGATGCGCACCTTCTTAAAAATGACGTCCTTGTTGAGGTCGATAGTTACGCGCCTTTCATAAATACCCAGGATAGATATCCTTCCACCGGGGGTGATTACCTTCAGACCCTGATTCAACGCCTGGTTATTGCCTGAAAATTCCAGAACGACGTCCACCCCTATATTCTTAGTAGCCTCCATAACAAGCCCGACAACGTCCTCCTTCCGGGGATTGACGGCTGCGTGCGCACCCATTTTTTTGCTGATCGCCAGGCGATAGTCGTTGGGGTCGGAAACGATAACCAACGATGCGCCGCACGCGCGGGCAATGCCGGCGGCAAAAAGGCCAATCGGCCCCGCGCCCAGGATCAATACCGTCTTGGCGGCAACGTCTTCCACCATAACCGTGTCAACTGCATTTCCAAACGGTTCCTGAATAGTCGCCCATTCGTGAGGAATATCCGGGTTGTTTTTCCACAGCACGTGTTCGGGTAGAACAAAAAACTCAGCGAATGTGCCGTCGTGGTCTACCCCCAGCAATTTAAAATTGCGGCATACCTCGGCATTGCCATTATTACATTGATAACAATGGCCGCAGGTAAGATGGCTTTCCGCCGAAACACTGTCGCCCACCTTCACCACGGTCACTTCCTCCCCCACCTCTGCAACGGTACCCACAAACTCATGCCCCAGGATGCGGGGGGGGGACAATCGGTGTTGCGCCCAACGCGTCCAGTCGTAGATATGGACGTCCGTGCCGCAAATAGAGGCATTATTGACCTTAATGAGAACTTCCCGCGGCCCAATTACCGGGTCAGGCATTTTCATAAACGACAGCCCCTTAGCACGTTTCGTTTTTACAACCGCTTTCATGTTTTAAGACCCTCAACGTTCAGTATTCCTGGTTCGATATTCGATATTCGACATTCGTTTTAGCTTTTATGACTCTGTTGATGTGGTGAAAGAAAGAACGCTTAACAGGGCTGAAATGCCTAAACCCAGCGATATTGCCGGACAAGCGGCAAACCTAAAGGTTCGCCCTACGTAAAGGCTACTTAAAATGTTTCAGCGCCATACTGGCCACACCGGCAAGCGCCATAT
>CAYHFB010000141.1:5382-7006 GCA_964355695.1 uncultured candidatus Brocadiaceae bacterium | reverse complement strand
AAAGGCTACTTAAAATGTTTCAGCGCCATACTGGCCACACCGGCAAGCGCCATATAAGCTACAATGCCGATAATAAGCGCTTTCGCAAAACCACATCTGGGCAGTAGGAAAATGAGGCACAGGACGTAAACAATCCACGGCGGCGTCATCAGGAGCAGCCCTTTGGCGTAGTTTACCGTTGGCGTATATCCTGACGTGCGGTAAATCATGGAAAAAGTCAACACCGTCATCGTCGGAAAGGTTGCCACGAAGGCCGCCAGCAATCCCCTTCCCTGAGAGCCTATCAGGGAAGCCACACTGACAATGGTACCGCCCAGCAAAAAATTAATCAAAAAACTCTTTAATGACACCATGGTTAATGTTCATTTCCCATTATCGGCTTACTTTGCCACGTTACGGTAAAGTTATCGATCAATTCCAGGCGTCCCTTTACAAACTGAGTTTTGAAGGTCGTGTCGTCCGGCAGCCCCTTTGATAAATCATAGCGCAGACCCATCGCCTTGCATTTGATAGTTACATTCCGGCTGCTATCTGCGGTGGCCGTAACTTCTACAAAATGATAGGCCGTCACAAGCCCCTGGCATTGAAAACCCTCCGGTAAAATCCGGGAAAAGTCGCCTATCCCTCCTCCCGTCAAATCGGCGCCACCGCCGCCCGATACGATGTACACGGGCGTCCGTACGCCCCCATTCTCATCCATCTTGCAGGTGCGCTGGTAGTTGTGGTCGTGTCCACCGATAACCAGCGCAACGTTATTCTCAGGGTCGTTAAAAACCTTTGTATAGCGGTCTCGAAACTTTGCCTCTCTTGATGAACTGCGTAAAACGCTTTCATTGCCGTGCAGCCCTATAGAGTAAGGCGGGTAATGTGCAAGCACGACCTTTGGGCCGTCAACCCGTTTTAATTCATTTAAAAACCATTTGAATTGGTCTTCATCGTTAGGCAAAGAGGAGTTCAACTCGATAAACAGCATATCCACACCGTTTGTTTGTTTGACAAAAGAGTACCAGGATTGTTTCGGTTTCATACGATCAAACATCGTATTCAGGTACGAACTATACGAATCGTCCAATCTGCCTTTGAACGCTTCAAACAGGACGTACCGGCTCCTTGCCTTTATGAGCGCATCTATCTCACCCAATTTCTCATTAACTACAACTTCATGATTGCCGATGACCGGGTAGAGGGGTATCCTTTTATCCATCGCATAGTTATTGACAACCACCGTTAGGAATTTCTCAAATTCGTTGTCATACACCATATCGCCTGAAAATAAAACGAAGTCGGGGTTCAACTCCTGTATAACCTTTGCAATTGCGTTGTGCTTTGTTTGAGGTTTATCTACGGCATTGCCATTCCGCCGGGTGTCTCCGTAGGCAATGAAGTGCAAAGGACCGGCGTAGAGTTTTAAAGAAAAGAGGCAAAGTATCACCAGGGAAAACGGTAACAACAGAGGTGTCTTTAATAGTTTTATGCGCATGTTTTTATCCTTAAATAAATATCGTTTTGCAAAAGGCCACCAGGGCTTTTGGGTAACAATTCAGCAAGAAAATATATTATAACAGAAGCGCTTAATATGCAAATACAATAGCGTTGGTTTCGTATTTCGTGCTTCGTATTTCGT
>CAYHFB010000141.1:0-5282 GCA_964355695.1 uncultured candidatus Brocadiaceae bacterium | reverse complement strand
TGTTGCTGTGACATTCCGGTTTCCTTTGACAAACACCCTTGATAAAGATAGAATTCATACCGTGAAGAAGAAACATCAAAATCAAAAAAAATATCTTACCTCCTTTGACAGCCGGGCATTTCCGCACGTGTTTACCGACGTTCTGGTCATCGGAAGCGGCGTAGCTGGCCTTAGCGCTGCGATACAGGCCGCAAAGAGCGGCTCCGTGCTGGTGGTTACAAAAGACAAGCTCGATGAGAATAACACGACATACGCACAGGGCGGCATTGCCGTGGTGCTGGCGGACAAAGATACCATAGCAAAACATACCAAAGACACCCTTGATACCGGCCAAGGCCTCTGTAATGCCACGGTGGTTAAAGCCATTGTAAGCGAAGGACCCGGCCGGGTGAAGGATTTGATCGAATGGGGCGCAAAATTCGACCGCGAGGATGACAAGCTAATCTTTACCAAGGAAGGCGGACACCAGTTTCCCCGCATTATACGCGCTCAGGGCGATTCCACGGGCAGGGAGGTGGAAAACACCCTTATCCGCATGGTGAGAGAAAACAGGAACATTAAGATTTTTGAACATACCTTTGCCATCGACCTCATTACGAAAGACGGGGTCTGCCAAGGCGTTATTACCTGGCACGCGAAAAGGGGGTATGTGTTAATTTGGGCCAAGCGGACGATACTGGCCGCCGGTGGGTGTGGGCAGGTTTACCGGGAAACGACCAATCCAGACGTTGCTACGGGCGACGGGATTGCCATGGCTTATCGCGCCGGCGCAGTCCTTCAGGACATGGAATTCGTCCAGTTCCACCCGACCACCCTCTACATTGCCGGCGCCGTGCGATTCCTGATCACCGAAACGGTGCGAGGAGAAGGCGGGATACTGAGAAACAGCAAAGGCGTGCGGTTTATGCCCGACTACCATCCTCAAGCGGAACTGGCGCCCAGAGACGTTGTCAGCCAGAGTATTTTGACGGAAATGCAGAAGACCGGGCATACGTGCGTGTACCTCGACGTCCGCCACATCCCCCAAGAACGGTTGTATACCCGCTTCCCTAAGATCAAGGAAATCTGCGCCTCGTTCGGTATCGATATTGCCGCGGATTTGATTCCGGTGCGACCCAGCGCCCATTATATGATCGGCGGAGTTAAGGTAGACCGTTTCTGCAAAACGAACGTCAGCCAACTCTACGCATGCGGAGAGACGGCGTGCACGGGGATGCACGGAGCGAACCGGCTCGGCAGTAATTCTCTTCTCGAAGGATTGGTGACCGGTTATGACGCAGGGATAGACGCATGCAAGTCCATACGAAGGGCGAAACGGGATATGGTGCCTTATACCGTTCAGGAGACGCTGGGCTTGTCAAAGATAAGCTGGTTGGACCTCAACGATATCAGGAATTCTCTCAAAAGCCTTATGTGGAGAGACGTCGGGATCGAGCGGGACGAGATGCGCCTGCTGGAGGCGGACGAAATGATACAAATGTGGTGCAGTTACGTTTTAGACAAGGAGTTTTCCCATCCGGCCGGGTGGGAATTGCAGAACATGCTGCTGGTCTCCGGCCTCATTGTGTCGGCAGCCCGAAAACGCAAGGAATCCCGCGGCGTACATCACCGTACCGATTATCCACAGACGGATAATACCCGCTGGAAAAAACACATTGTATCAAGGCGTTAAACGCGCTGCCGCAAAAATCCGCATGGATACGGCATAACCAGAGCGATTAGTTAGATGATTGGACTTCAATAAATTGCTCTACAGGAATTATTAGTTCTTTTTTTACCTTTTTATTTTTTGAATGAATAGCATTAAATTCCTTTTCAATTTGCTTTAATACACTTCCTTCAAAATACTGTTCTCCACAATATGCACATTGTTCACAAGGGACATCTTCAACCATTAAATATTTATCGTTATGCTTATAAGTATATTGTGCCTTTGTGCTTTTGAAATTTTTATTTCCACAAAAATGACAAACTTTCATAATAAATCATCCCCTCTCATAAGGATTTTTAAATTTTGGTGGAGTTGGAATATATACCGTTATAATGGCTAAATTCCCTCCCATTTTTCCACACACGACATGAACGCGGCACGTCATCGGGAAACAAATAAGGCGGAGATTCTAAATTGCAATTTTGCCAACCTGAAACTAAATCGTGGGATAAGGTCATTTGTTTTTGCTCTAAGCCTTGATATGGACGGAGTGGCTAAATAATTGTATTAATCTGCATAGTATGCAGATCACCATTATGTCAAGCATTCGTTTTCCTTTTTGTAAGATATTAAAGCGCTAAGAAAACGTCTTTTTCGTATGGTAAATGCTATTCAGCAGGTCATCAAAGTGAAAAGGCTTGGGAACGACATTTACAGAAAAATTTTCAATAAATTCTTTAGATTCTGCAGAAAGGACGTCGCCCGTTGTCAGGATTATCCTGCTTTTCAGGACAGGGTTATACGTTATCATCCATTCATACAACTGCATGCCGGTCATTTCACCCGGCATCTTTAAATCCATAATAATAACGTCAAAAGCTTCCTTTTGGAGCGCCAGCCTTGCGTCGGTGGTATTGTATACCGCCTTTACCTGACAACCCTTATTTGTCAGCAACTCACTGCAAGAATCGGCGATGTTCACGTCATCTTCAATAATTAACAGGCACAAACCCTTCAAATCGTGGTTTTTCCCGGCAACGAGCGGTTTTGCTTCCATGATTGTTTGCGTCCTGACAGGAAGCGTAATGGTAAACAGCGCACCCCTACTACTCGTGCTTCCAACAATCGTTCCGCCATGTTCCTTTATAATCCCGTGGCTTACCGCCAGCCCCAATCCGGTGCCCTTTCCCACCTCTTTCGTGGTATAAAAAGGGACAAACAACTTCTCCGGTTCCTCGATGCCGGGGCCGCTATCCTCAATTTCGATGAAGATATGTCCCCCTCGTTGAAAGGTGCTGAGCGATAGAATGCCTTTGCCGTGCGCGGCCTTCATGGCGTCATGGGAATTATTAATGATGTTGATAAATACCTGCATAAGAGATACCCGGTCAATCGTCGTATAGGGTAGCGTTGGGGAAAGCGCCTGCACCACTTCAATATTGTCAACGCGCAGGTTGTTGGCTTTTAATTCAAGCGACTCCCGTAAAACATCGTTAACGCACAGGTACTGCATGTTTCTGGCGGATTTCCGCTTTGTCGCAAATTTGATCAGGTTGTCAACAATGCGTGCGCAACGCTGCGACGCCTCCATAATCAGGCACAACCGGTCGGTCGCCTTCTTTGGAACACCCTCGTACGACATTAACAGCTCGCTGTAACTCATGATAACGGACAAGGGGTTGTTGAGCTCGTGCGCCACCCCGGAAACCATGGTGCCGAGGCTGCTCAGCTTGTCGGCATGGATAAGCTGTTCCTTCAGCAGGTTTTGTTCGGTAACGTCGTGGCCGAATAAGTTGATGCTCGTAATGTCGCCCGATTCGTCTCTAAAGTACGTAACGTCCCATAAAACGTCACGCACCTGGCAATCATTACATACAAAAGGGATCGCAATCGGTGTTCCGCAGGAGCCGTTCAATAATGCCTTAATGTCATTACCCAACCCTTCTTTTTTATCAGGAGGGATAAAAACATCGATCATCGGCCTTTCGAGGATTTGCTGCAGCGTATAACCAAATCGACGTTCAATTGCGCGGTTTACAAACAAGATGTTGCCTTGCGCGGAAATGGTGATTACGTACGCATTGGTGTTTTGTAGTAACGTGTCCAAAAATTTCTTTTGGCTGGACGTTCTTTTTTCGGCTTCGAGCAACGGTATTAACGCCGCTTTATGCCCCGACACCTCCGCTTGCAGTTCCTCGTTTGCCTTCGTTACCGCCGCCGTTCGTTCCGCTACGCGGCGTTCCAGCGATTCGTTGAGCTTCCGCAAGTCGCTTTCCGTCCACAGGTGTTCGGCAATCTGCCCCGAAAACCGCTCGCTCATAAGGTTAAGGCTTTTGGCCAGGATGCCCACCGCATCATTTCCGTCTGTCGTCAGACGGCAATCCAAATCATCGGCAACAAGCCTTTTCGTTGCATCAGTCATATCCTCAATGGGTTTATACGCTGAAACCACAAACTTAATTCCGGCGAGAGACGCCACAACCATGCTAGCCATTCCAAAGAATAACGCGACAAAGCCCAAAGACTTTAAGGACGAAAATGCCTGCGCCTTTTCAACTTCAGCCGAAAGCGTCCACCCATATTCCGGGACATCAACGGAAACGCTAACAAGAGGCGCCGCCTTGCGTCCGGCAGACCATACATTGGAGGCGTTTTTTGAAGAGGAACCTTTTGCGGCATCCCCCCCCCTGTAGATCGTTATTGCCTTATGTCCATCGGTTAGGTACAAGGCGGCCATTTCCCCTATACCAAGGGTACTTGTTATGCCTTCCCCTAAAATCGCGGCGTTGTATGCATGAACGACGCCGCCTGCCAGGATTGTGTCTTGCCGGGAAAATACCGGAGTGGTCGTGCTGATGCAGCTTGTATCAATGCCGGGGAAATCGCCTGGCTCGCTAAGGGTTATTTTCCCACGATGGCTATCCAGGGCGCCGAGGAGTGCCGTGCGGTCGGGTACGTCTTGCCCCACCACCCGTTCATTGCTGGACCAAACAATCTTGCCGACTTCGTCAACCAGGAGTGTTGCAATGGGCTGGTTGGTGGGCGCTGCGGCATTTGCCGTAAAATGCCGGTTTAATTCGGCGGCGGTATTTTTCGGTAAATCCGCGCCACAAGCAAGAGACTCAAGGGTTTTCATGATAAAATCATCGGATGAGGACGCCATCGATTGCGCCTGTAGGGTTCTAACGGCGGACTGGATGCACAGCACCCTTGCCCCGACGACCGCCTTCAAGTCTTCCTGTACCTGTTGCGTGAGAACGCCTCTGGCGTAAAAGTAATAGAGCGAGGTAACGGTGGCAATTGGTATGAATGAAATACAGAGTGCAAACAAGAACAATCGCCCCTTAATTGATAGGAACCCGCCCACTTTCCAAACTCCTTACGTTGTTGTTGACTATGTTAACGAGGCAAAGCCTCAGACCGACAAAAAGAAACGGAAACCACTGATTGCACCGATTTTATAGAGGATAAATGGCCACGAATTCACACAACAGGCGCGGACAAACAGCGTTTGCTCATACCACCTGATATTCCGCACAAAATAACACATTCCCCTGTAGAGCGAAGAGCCTCTTCGCTCTACAACAGGCCCGAAGGGCAGAAAGGATATAGCCAGGGGCTTCACCCCATA
>CAYHFB010000140.1:0-8805 GCA_964355695.1 uncultured candidatus Brocadiaceae bacterium | reverse complement strand
AGCTCTAACAATATCCAGATTCAGATTTTGATAATCATGCACTGCAATATTTCTAAAACCTACCATAGCCTGCATCTTTTTACTTAAATCAGGATTAATAATTCTTACCTTTTGTAACAATACAAAAACATCTCTGCTGCTTTGAGGAACTCCAAGATTTTTTATTCTTACTATGTGCATTCCTAAATCTATACACGCCTGACAGGCTCTTTCGAGATTCAAAACGACAGAGTCCTGCTTGGTGTAATTTTCTTCGAATATATCTTCATGTCCGACATATTCTTCCTTAATCCTACTGATACATTTTTCAATTATGGAAGCTTTATTCAGGACAATATCATCCATAAACATATCCTCTTTTATAAATATCGTCCAATATGCCTTTTCTCTGTTCATTTAGATCAAGATAAAGACTATAGGCTAAATCTTCAAACTGTTCGGCTTTTCTCATATCTTTTACCAATATTCTTACGCCCTTACTAATAATCTGGAATTTCATCACATCCGTCGCAGTTTTTAATGCTATCAAATCAACATCTCTTATTAGCAAGGAGGCTATCTCTTCCTGAATCGTCCATCTTTCGACATTAGTAATCTGCCGGTCTGAAAGATATGCTATATCCAAATCACTTTCAAAAGTGTCGCAACCCTGCACACTACTGCCAAAACAATAAACAGATATCAGGTCTGGAATCCTTTTTTGTAAAACTTCAATTCCCTGCTTAAAACCTGCCGGGACAAGTATTTTTTTAGAAATCATCATGTCAGCCCTCACAGAAAAGCAAAGACGGTAGAAAGCTTTATCTTTAGACGGGGAAAAAGAGGCGACACGAGATCGTCGTTTTCAGAAAAAGTGTTGTCTCGCACGAATGCCCCATTTTTAAGGGAATGAATTTCTACCGTTTTCACATCGGGGTCTACTATCCAATATTCTCTCACTCCGAATTTTGCATACAGCCTCTTCTTTTTCACCAGATCGTAGTACGCGGTAGACTCCGAAAGTATTTCAACTACCAGGTCGGGAGCGCCCTGTATATTCTTTCTACCGATTACGCCAACCCTTTCTTTAGAGATAAACAGTACATCAGGCTGCAAAACGTTTTGATTGTCAAGGAACACGTCGAATGGCGCGTCAAACAACATACCTGCGCCCGTTTCTCTGGCGAATTTTTCTATCTCATACACGATATTTTTTGATATCCACTGGTGGTAGGAAATTGGCGATGGTGTCATTATTAACTCTCCATCAATTAACTCGTACCGCTTGTCGTCCGGGGTATTAAGGTAGTCCTCGTAGGTGTGCCTTGTCTTCTGAGAGATTGTCGTTGTCATGGTAAAATCCCTTTGAACGTTTTATGAGGATTGTTTAAAATAACACGCCTGTCAGCGCCTGTTTCGAGCGATAGCATGGCTTGTCGCTTCCGCTCATAAACAAAAAAACTACTCAATCACTAGGCTGATTTTTTTGTGGATACGGGTAGGCTGCGGCAACTGGGCTAGTTCTCCCTGTATTTCTTGCTGATTTGGGCGCACAGACATGGATTTTTCCCACATAACGCGCGCGTTAATAGGATTATTCGTTTGTTTGTAGCAAAAGCCTAAAAGGTTGTAAAGTGGCGCTATTTCTTCGTTGTTTTTAATAGGCGTGTCTGACCAGATTGCGTTAATGCTGTCTGACGCCTCTTTCGTTTTCAGGTATTCTTCCAGGTAAGGGATTGCATCTGTATATCTTTTTTGTTTGTAATAAAGGTTCCCAAGGTTGACGAACGGATTGATGTAGGACATATCCAGTTTTAACGCCATAACGAAGAAGGATTCCGCTTGTTTATCCATATCCATGTCCATTTCTACGCAACACTCTCCCAGCAAATTGTAGGCCTCAGCGTTGTCTTTATCTTTCAGCACTACCTCCCTGAAGTGGTGCAATGCCTTCGTGTATTTTTTCTGTATTTTGTAGATAAGCCCCAGGAGGAAGTTCACTTCAGGTTGAGAATCGTCCTTTTTCAGGAGAAAGAACAGGGTGTTTTTAGCCCGGACATAGTCCTGCTTTTTAATCAGTATCTTACAAAGGTTTATAGCGGCTGGCGCATAATCGTCTTTTAATCTATTGGATTCCTGGAAAAAGGACTCGGCGTCTTTTTCATTGTTATCGTTAATACAGCATACCCCCATGAGGTAATAGGCCTCATGATCGCCGGGTAATGCATTCACAACCTCCTTAAAATGGGAAAGCGCCATGGCATATTCCTTGCGTTCCAGGTACACGTTGGCAAGGTTATAATGCGCACCTACACAGGTAAAATCAAGCTGCAATGCTTTTTTAAAGCTATTGATCGCCTCCGTATATTTTTTGTTCCTGGTATAGTAAACCCCAAGATGGTTATGACCATCGACGTAACTAGGATTTATGTCTACGGCAGTCTTTAAATACGAATAAGCCACATCCCAGTTCCCTTTCTCGATATTGGCATTTGCAAGCGTAACGCTCGCTTCAAAGGTATTCGCCTTCTCCTTAGAAAGATTATTGCCGGGAACGGAATCAGTTAAGGTATTTTTTGTTGTATCTGCCATAGCCGTTTTCCTTTTCTCAAAATATTTTTAAATGATACTTTTTCCTTAAAATACATCAGATGAAATCTATCAGTACCTGTTATGCACGGTAATTTCAACGGATTGCCGGTAATCGGGAAGACGCCTGGGGACTGGATACGACTCCAAGCGTCTTCCCAGCTCCCGTAAGTTTCACCGCAAACCCACCCGGCTACCAATTCTACACTTCCTGGTGATTTCCGTGCATTATTTACGAATGAGCGGGTGATGCAAGCTATAATACTCCTCTGTTTTTACAATCTGCTTTCCCATTTTCTTTTCCCTATCGATAAGCAGGGGACCCCTAAGATTCATTGTGGTGTCTGTTGCGCTCTCGCCAAGTGTTACAATGCAAAACATTTCAACTCTTTTGATATCACTGAAACCAAGAGCGGCAATCTCCTCAACCTCCATAGACTCTATCGGATTGTAATCGGAAAAATAGGGGGCGGGGTTCAGTATCGCAAACGTAACACGGGGATTATCCACGGAAACCAACCATAAAAAAGGACGGCATTCTTCAACGTGAAGAAGGGAATACTGCTTCAATTTATCAAAGCCCAATATGCCATCTTCGAATGTAATTATGTTCTCTGTATTCATACTCAACCTCTCCCCTTTCTCTGCCGAAAGATTTAATCCTTTGTCTTCCACTGCCTGCCCACTTTGCTTCATTAACATACCATATCTCCTCTAATTTTAAAAGGTTTTATTAATATTACTCTTTAAAATCCTTACCAGCATACGTAACCAGAACCATCCCTTTGAAGGTGGCAAAGCCACCTGCTAAAGGTGCCTATTCCTCTAAGCCAGAATTTTGCAGTTGAAACTTTGGGGATATTCTTGCCCTTTTTCTTTTTCAGTGTTTTTTATGAGGCACTCAAGGATTTAACTCGAAATCTGTACGTTCCGTATTCCGTGTGTTCTGTGTATTCCGTGGTTTTAAAGGTTTTTGAAAACCGGAAGCCATACCGCACAACACTTTTCCATACAAGCTGTTCTCTCTGCCAACGTATCGTAAATGCCGTCGTTATAACCACGGAACACACTGAACACACGGAAGATATGTGGTCGGACAGGATGTAATTGAGTATTTTTCCAATTATGTCGTTCCTACGGAACTTATAGGGTTTCTCTGCGTATTTTCTACCAATATTTCGTTCCTAACGGAACTTTGCTATGCTTTCATTACGGTACAGATAGACCAAACGCCATTGATTGGCATTTACCGTTTTCCCCCACCTGGAATCCCTTTCGTAACCGTGGACAAAAAGGGAGAAGATTCGGTTGCGGCGTAGACGCGCCAGGACATAAGAGTGCCTTACACCTTCAAAGGGGTGGTAACCAGAACTTCACACGCTAATAATTATTTATACAATTACTGGCGTGAGAATTTCAAGAGGAAGTATTCTTCCTGCTCAATATGACTAAAGACACACCCAATTACGTTTTGCGGTGGCTAACGGGCATTCGCAACACGTTTCAAGTTGTTTCGATACAACGCAATTTCGGCTAAGACGGCACAATACAAAGCAAGACAACAAAGGTTCGTTGTTTTTTATACAAACCCTACCTCAGAAAGCTGAGCAAGGTAGGCTGAAGAATCCTTCCTCCTACGTTTAGCGAAGACTGGAGAACGGTTTCTTGGTTTTTAAGTTCCATAATTAAGGAGGCCGTATCCGCATCCTCTGTATTCGAAAGTATTTCTTTCAGAGTAATTTGTGAGTTTTCAAGCCTGCTTGTCGTTATTTCCAGCCTATTGATCTTTGCACCGAATTTGGTAACCTCCGTCGATAGGGTATTCGACGCCGTTTCCAAGGTCTTTTTAAGCTGCAAAAAGGCGTCATGGTCAAAGGTTTGTGCCTTGAGGGCGTCTCTCATCGATACCAACGTTGAAAAAAACTGATTGTCCTGAAAGAATGAGCCGCCCGGCAGATTTACCTGCATCTGTGTGCGTGTGCCAATTTGATACTGAATTGCCTCGTTGTTGCCATTATAGGACACGGCGGTAATATTTCCCACATTGTCCCGCGTCGCCGTAAAAGCAAGCGTTTGGGTTTTTGTGCCGGAAAATATATACCTGCCGCTACTATCCGTCGTATTAGAAAACTGTATCACTGATTCTGTCAACTGATTTATCTCGCTCGCAATAATCTGTCTTTCCGGCAGTCCGAGGGTATCATTCGCAGCCTGAATCGATAACTCCTTAACTTTAGAGATCAGCTCCTGGACACTATTCAGTGAGTCGGACGTATAATTTATATTTTCCCTTGCCGTTGCCGCATTACCGAGAAATTGCTGAAGCTGGAGGCTATTCGACTTTAATCCCAGTATTTTCCTCGTAGCAGACGGGTCATCCGATGGGCGGTTTACCCTCTTCCCGCTGGACAACTTTTCCTGTATATCCTGCATTTTCCTTAAATTCGAGTTGATATCGGTAAGGGTGCTACGGTTAACGCTTTCTTGGGTTATTCTGATACTCATGGTAGTTTACCTCATAATAACTTTCTACTTGAAACTTCAAGTATAATGGTCTTCGTCCAATCATTGTTCTTAACGAAGTGTTAATAATGTGATGCAGTCAACGGTACTTATTAAACGGTATTAATTAATCTATCCACCAGCTCCTTGACCACCGATATATACTTTGCAGAGGCATCATACGCCTGCTGAAACCTCACCAAATTAATCATTTCCTCATCCGTGTTGACGCCGGACACCTCGTCGCGGCGATTTTCCAGGGCTTTTTGCATGACGGTATAGTTCTCCTCCAGGTTATAAGAGCTTCGGGCTTCTTCTCCCAGACCCGCGGTTATTTGGTGCATGTAATCAGCAAATGTTGTGTTGCTGACTGCGCTGGTGGAATTCTGCAATGTGGCAATACGCAGGGCATTGGTGTTATTTCCCACGTCTCCCGTTGAAGCGGCTATCAGAGACAGGTCATTGCTGATGGTATCGCCTACTGCAATATCCGAAGCGTCCGAGCCGCTGAAAAATGAGTTTATCCCTAACGCCGACAGGATGTTCGTCGTGTCGGAATCTTTTACTACGTCCAGGGAAAAAGCATCTCCCGCAACAACGGAGCCAGCCGCAAAGGAAACAGTGACTCCATCCGCAACGTTCAGGGTATTTCCCGGTGTATAATTACTACCCACATCAAGGGTTGTTACCGTGGCGCCACTGCTATTTTTTACAGCAATCTGAAGGCCGCTTGTTTGCCCAATGGTGCCTGGTCCCGAAGCCGTAAACGTGTAAACGTCATTCTGCGACCCCGTATATATACCTGATGCCGAAGCTACGCTTGTGCCCACCGATCCGGGATTTGGATCCAATGCGTATGAAAAATTAAACTGATAACCACTATCAGAAACAACACGAAGCTTCTTATCTGTAATGGACGCCGTAATATTCCCCGCAAGGCCGCTTACGGTATTATTAATAGCATCCCTAACGTCGTTAAGGGAAGCCACGTTGGGGTCAATAGCAATGGTGTTCTTTACAACATCACCCGTTGTTGTATCGGTTACGGTGACATAAATATCACCGGTAGTCATGTCGAACGACAACCCCGCGCTGGTTAGTGCGCTAGCAACGTCCGTCACGGCGTTTGCCGCACGTGTGTCGGTAAACCCACCTGATAACCCGACCCCTTCACTGTGAAGCTTGTTCACCTCGCTGATAAAGCCTTTAGCCAGGGTGTTAACTTTTGTGTTGTAGCCGGCAATGGTCTTATTGTAAATATCCAGCAAGCCCTTCATTTCTCCACCACTAAAAGTGTATTTTGCCATTTTACTCGAATTGGTAATGCGAATATTTCCGGTAGTATCCTCATCATAAACAACGGTTGATGTGCTTGTGCCTGAAACAAGCGTACCTCCACCGGTCGAAACATCCACCGTCCCATCTGCTTTAAATTGCGCTGTAATATCGATAATACTGCTTAGTTCTTGTAATAACGATTCCTGTTTATCAAGCAAATCATTAGAGTCGAGGCCTTTATTTTTGAGTGTGTATATCTGCTTATTAACGTCCAAAATACTTGACGTCAGTGCATTTATATTTGAAACCTTATTTTCTACGTTTTGCTTAATAAATGTTTTCATCTGGTCGAGTTCGGCCGGCATTCTATTAAAGTTTTCCGACAAAGTGTTGGCTTTTTCGAGAAGCACCGACCGGGAACCCATGCTCTCGGTATCTTGAGACAAACCGTTAACGGCGTCAAAAAATGACGACATAGCACTGCTTATACCAGAAATCGACGTCTCGTTAAAAAGGGTCTCCAACTCTCTAAGATACCGGCTTTTTGTGGAAATGTTGTTAGACGTCGATGAAATGTCTCTCAACCGGCTATTTAAGTAGGCATCCTTTTGCTGTATAATCTTTACCAAATCAACACCCTGCCCAATGGCGCCTTTTGAGTAGACAGCAGGAATACGTGCCGCCAGAAGAGCTGTCTGCCGTGTATAACCTTTGGTATTCGTATTTGAAATATTATGGCCGGCCACCATCATAGCCCGCTGAGCGGATAACAGGCCACTTACGCCGATTTGCATATCAGAAGACATAAATCCCTCCTTGCTTTTTGCTTCTCAAATTTCCGTATCAATTAATACGGTAGATAATTCTCTTCCCTGCATTTTACCGGTTGAATGATATATCGGATATCGAAAGTCTTTCGGGCAGAATATGTCCAGAATACCCTCAGTAATTTCCAGTGAAAACCGGGTTAAAGCTGCATTTGTTTCATTCACGGATTGTATCTGTTGTATGGATTGTGTTAACTTGTCAAGTAATGCACTGGCCTTTTCCCTGTGCAGGCTGTCCATACGAATCATCAACAACTTCATGGTTATTTTGTTACCCATCATGCCCTGCTCCCTGCAATATCTGCCAAAAACGTGCTGTCTTTTTTCTTCAAGGAGTTTGGCTATTTCTATCTGGTTTTTTTCCTGATACAAAACCATCTCCAATCCTTCGATGTTACCGGATAAGAGTTGGCGGTGTTTTGCCCTGGCAACCTCCAGAATCGTATCATACGTGGATGCCAGGCGTTCAAACGTTTCGATTAATTCATCCAGTGGTTTCATTTTGTCCCTCGCAATCTCTTTTAATACTGATACCATAAGCTTTTCTCACCCCCTCTGTCTGAATGGTCCGGCCATTTTCTTTTACCAAAGAAGCTGGCGCTACATCCTTCTGTATTAACCCCTTTTCACGTACTAACTGGTTATAAAGTGTCGTTGCTATCCCGAATCCCCCTTTTGCCGCAATGTCTTGTGAAAGGGATGATTGCAGTATATCGGTGTAGGTATCCATCCCTGAGTCTTCATCCTCACACAAACTGGTCTTTGGGACGGCATCCCACATCGCCTTCAAGGTAAAGTTTATCAGGACAGACTCGAAATCCTGAGAGGCCTTCTTCAGTGCGGCAAGGTCTTTCTCGGAGCCTTTTTGACCCCCTTTTTGCTGCTGTATGTTTTTCAGCGCGTCCATGCTCGGAGACTGAGATATAAGCAAGGGACTCATTGATGAATAGTTTTCCATATCAGACCTCCTTTTAATACCGTTGTTACATAATTACCAAATCACTTGCGCCAACATATAAACCTGAAATTCGAGACAACGGCATTTCTTGCACAGATAAAATACTTTTAGTACGCTAGTAGACTAAAGCAATCCTAATACCAAACAAACAATTAAAACAAATCAAATACAGCGTTTATACATAACAAAAGCAGAATCAAACACTTACACACACAAGAAAGTACCCTATTTTTGAACAATCAGGCGCTTTGCATCCTTTGAATAAATACATATTCCCCACAAAGTTGAATAAATTCTCCTAAAACCAAAGGGAGATGTTTAAAATGTTTACATGAGGTGATTCCGGCGGGGGTTGCAATCGTCAGACTGTTTTTTCTGCAAAATGGGCAGGAACTCCAAACGAAGGAATTTCGAATTATGAAGTATGGATACGGATCGCTGTTTCACTACACAAGCCGTGACTAAACGCTAAAGTGGGCTTTGCCCACAACCCAATAGAAAAAACACACGTTGTAAAATGTCTTACTCGTCGCCTCTACAGAGGGATTCCGGGTATGACAACAAAATAACGTAACTACTCAGGCCTGTCTCACGCAAAGCCGCAAAGAGCGCAAAGAAAAGCATAAGCCCTGAATCCTGTAAGCCATTGACAACTCGTTCAATTGTGATCCT
>CAYHFB010000139.1:2178-8821 GCA_964355695.1 uncultured candidatus Brocadiaceae bacterium | reverse complement strand
GGCTTGTTACCTCCCCGTGTGTGTGATTCGGTGCTGGACTGGTGGCTAACCTTTGTCCAGACCAGACTTGCACTGGTAAGAACTAATACACTTTCTCGGCGCACGCATATTTACACCCCCCCAACCCGAACAATTCGGAAAAGATATCAATAATCATGTATTCTTCTGACAGCGTTTCAACAACCAAACGTTTCATATAACGCAAAGATTATTTTATTTAATCAAGTTCGGCTTGGTTATCAAATAAACAGAGAGAAAACACACGTTATTTTAAAAAGTTCATGCCTGTATCATCTAGCTTGAAAGTCATGTAATACAATGGAACCCGGTTAATTACAAAAATATTTTTGCCGAAACTGTCAAAATATTATTGGTAAAACATTAACACACATGCCCGGCAACGGGGGACTGTGATTTGCCACGCATCCCCTAGCTTCCGTGCCATATTATTGTCCGCGCAAACCTAAAGGTTTGCCCTACGCTGATGTTGATTATCCCCACATACCGCCGCCAAGGGTACAAGGGACCAAGGGTTAAGGGTTCACTGACCTGGCGAGGCGAAAGCCAACGATGTCGTCGCGGTTGCCGGGCGCGTAGTAGTTCCGGTAAGCCGACCGGCAGCTCCGCGCACCGCTGCACCAACTGCCGCCGCGTACCATACGGTAGGAGCCCGATTCCGGACCCTTAGGATTTTTCAAAGGACTTGGACTTGATAGGTCATAATCGCCATACCAATCAAAACACCACTCCCAGACATTTCCACACATGTCATACAAAAGCAATCCGTTTTCCCTATAACTGCCTACAGGGGCGGTATGTTCAAAACCATCATCCTGCTCTTCATTTTTCCATTCAAATGAACAATTTTTGTCACATAAGTTTGCATATTTATACAAATCATCTTTATTTGAAGTGCCTGCATACTTCTGTTCTTTTCCACCACTCCTGGCAGCAAACTCCCACTCCGCCTCGGTGGGAAGGCGAAATCGCATGCCTGCCTTCTCTTCCACTATATTCAGCCGCCTGATAAACTCTTGCACATCGTCCCAACTCACACATTCCACCGGATATCTTCCACCCTTATTATAAAAGGAAGGATTGTACCCCATGACGCCCTCCCACTCCTCCTGGGTCACCTCGTATTGGCCTATATCAAATGTGTCCACAAAAACACGGTGCAACTTCTCACCTTCGCTACACTCTCCGTCCCAATCCCCACACCCCATCTCGTACTCTTTACCCTCCACCGTTACCATCTTCAAATCGTGTAAGGGCTTCCAATGTGCCTTGGGATACGAGACGATCGTCAATCTCGTCTCAAAGTTCTCTTTCCACAGCCCACCATAAAATCTTAGTATGTGCTCACTGGCGCCCACGCGAAGGTTATTCATGAGAACCTGAATGGTTTGTTCTCTCTGTTTATCGCTTGTTTCGTTCAGGGGAATTTCTTTGTTATCCAGGGTAATCCTGGTAATCCGGTCGTGCTGCAGAGGTAATTGTTTGACAATCGAAAGCGAGGTTTGTTCCGTATAATGGACGTCATTTTCAGCCCAGGGAAGGTCTTGAAAACGGCTAAATTTCGGGAAAAGCAACGGTTGGAGGAGAAGGAACCAGAGTAATACCAGCGTAAGCACAGACGATGCGCTGTAGGCCACTATCTTCACGGTATCCCTTGGGGTGTTTTCCTTCACCCATTTTTTACCAAAAACCCTTTCGTAGATGCGGTTACGCGGGGCAAGCTTCTGATTATCTACCCGAACGACGCCGGCCAATTTGAGACGCGCATGGATGGGAGATTGATCATTGAATGACGCCTCTTTCCCCTCAAGGACGGCCCGGTACGTCTTGAGCGTATTTCTGAGTTTTTTGTTATCCTCGACAAGATAGTCCCGAATGAATTTCAGATGGGTGTCTTTTTCAACCCTGGTATCAAGATATGCCTGCTGAACGGCTTTATCCACAAAATCGTCAGACCGCTCCGCGGGAGGCTGCGCATACACCTTCTCCGTCAGGTTCTGCACCATCATCGGCTGGCCTGCCGTCCAGTAGAAAATCCGATCTACCAGATGATCGCTATCAGGCCCAAGCGCCTCCTTAAATGGCCTCAGCGATGAAGGCTCAAAATCCCTAAGTTCAATCATCCTCCCGATATTAAAGGGCGTACGCGACCTGTTCTTAATAAATTCAGAGGGCCTCGCCACCCCAAGTATTACCAAATTGAGCCGCTTAAGGGCAGGATTGTTTGCGCGCGCGTTGAATAGCGCGCGGATCGTCGTAAAAAAATCATCTGAAAACGGGAGCGAAAGCGCCGAATCTATCTCGTCAAAGAAGACAACCACCCGCCCTGATACCTCGCGCAAAACAACCTCTTCCATAAACGTCATGAAGCGCTGGGTGGGCGCCAGTAGCGCATGGTCGTTCCACCAAACTGCGGTGTCCGTTTTGAGACCAAGTGATCGTCCGATACTATAAACCACACCACCAAACCAGACGTTCAGATCGTTGTAGCTGCCCAGTGGTTGAAGGTCAACGATACCGGCACGAATGCCCATCGGTTTTAACCGCGCCACGGCATGGCACATGAGGCTCGATTTACCCGTCTGCCGGGGCGCGAGAATAAGGCAAAGCTCGCCTCTTTCTAAGGCATGGAGCAATTCCCCGTCCGCCGGACGCTCGATATAGCTGGGCGAATCCTCATCAAGAGTTCCCCCCGTTTGAAAAAAATAGGTATCAGAAGCCATAATGATTTAGAAACAATTAATTTCACCGATCGTTTGGGTCATGGGTGTATAGTATCCATTTCCAGGGGATATTCTAAAAGTTGCCACAGGGAACAACCTCACTTCTGTATATTTCCCGGCGGCAACGTTCGGGCTGTACGCCCTACTAATAGCCGCCGGGTGGTGCTTTTTTGTCCGGCACACGCCGGAACAGGTCCGGGGCGATGGTCAGGACAATGCACGGGCAATGCATCCGTAGACGCATCACATCTGGCCGTTGCCTTGAACTGGCGAGGCGAAAGCCAACGTTGTTGTTGCGGTTGCCGGGCGCGTTGTTGTTCCGGTTAGCCGACCGGCAGTTCTGCGCATCGTTGTTCCAACTGCCGCCGCGTATCATACGGTTGGAGCCCTCTTTGCCCCTGGCCTTTAAAAAACGCGTCACGCAAATTTCGTGTAGCCGCGTTCCTGATATAACTAACCAGGCTTTGCATCGAATTATGCCATTCCTCATCATCGATATCGCCGTTCATAAGCCATTCGTTTCGTCTTCGTGTCTTCCTTCGAAATCGCCTCCACCCTTTACGTTGCATACGTAACACCCCCGGAAATATACGGAAACCGAGAAAAGACAATCCCTGAGATACGGGGGCAAGCACAAGCACACCCTCGTTGAGCTTTAAGCATAACTCCTGCTCCAGATAGTTTTCAATCCTTTCCTTTGCGTCCCACAACGTGTCTTTCTCGTCTGCAAAAAGCACAAAATCATCCATATACCGAATGTACGCCTCAATACGTAATTGCTCCTTAACGTAGTGGTCCAGACCCGAAAGATAAAAGTTGGCAAAGTGCTGGCTTGTCAGATTGCCAATGGGAATCCCTTTCCCCGGCTTAGTCCACGGAACGGGATGATCAATAAAGATATCAAGGAGCCGGAGCATATCCATATCTTTGAACTTGCGACGAAGCAAATATTTTAGTATGCGGTGATCTATCGTATCAAAATACTTGTGTATATCAAGCTTTAAAAAGAACCGGTAGAAACGGGTAAAAGACCTTGCACGATGTATTGCAAGATGCGATCCCTTTGCCGGACGGCAGGCATAGGTATCGTAGATAAAGGACTGCTCAAAGATTGGTTGAATCACGGCGCATGCGGAGTGGTGTACAACCCGGTCTCGAAATTCAGCGGCGCAAATCATCCGTTCCTTAGGATCGCTAACGGTAAACGTATGGTATGGGCGCAGAAGATAGGTTTTCTCCGTTAGTTCTTGTTCCAATTCAAGAACCTCGTACTCGATATGCTGCAGAAATTGTGCTACGCAAGGCCTCGACTTCTTCCCCCTTGCCGCTTTCAGGGCAGACCTCGCAAGCGCCTCAAAGGAGCACACTCGATGGAATAGATTTCCATACCGCTTCATATCCCTTTACTCTCCTGATATTTACGCCAACCGCCCACCATCCTGCCCGCCTCATGGATTTTTTTCGAGGCAAACTCATAGCCCTTGTGATCAAGATAGGCCAGGTCATGGCACATGCGAAGGATCACTTGCAATTTCTCCATGTTAAGGTCAATTCGACGCAAAATATCTCCTTTGTTCTTTGAATAGCGCGCCTCAATTATGCCTTCCATTATGTTCAATGCGATATCCGCAATACGGTTGCTGAACGACATACGGACCTTCTTCGGAAAGGTCTCAATCTTTTCAAGAAGCCACTTTGAAAAATCATACCAGAGGACAAAGAGGGGAGGTTCCGGGATCATTTCTTCGGTTCCCCTTCAGCCCTGGCATTCCCGTCCGACTCCGAAACTACCGGTGTAACATGTTTGGCAAGAACGGAAAGGATATCCATACCATAGCGGGTGATCTTTGCATCGCCAATGCCAGCAACCTTCGCCAAATCGCCCTTAGTAACTGGTTGCAGTTTAACTAATTGAGCGAGTTGTCTGTTATTTGCGATCATATACGGTGGAATCCCTTCCTGGCTTGCCTTTATTGCGCGCCATGCCCGCAATGCATCATAAATCTTCACTTCCCTTTCGTCCAAATCGTTTCTGAATTCGCGATAGAGAGAGCCTTTTTGCCTTTCATCGCGGGATATATCACGATAAGAAAGAATCACCGTAAGGTACGGTGTCTTTTCATGCACGAAGAAGTGGTTGGTAAACTCAACAACCTCTTTATCCGCAGTAAACTTCTGCAACGGTTCATCATTGAATCCGTCGGAACTCTCGGAAAATCTGAAGGTAAACAATTTCAATTTCAAAGAATAGTCTCCTTTGTAAGTGTGTTGAAATTTTTAGTTGTGCCACCCCCCCGCCAGCGGGAGACAGTGGACAGCCACGTCACCTGTAGCTTTCGTGCCGTGTTGTTGTCCATGCAAACCTAAAGGTTTGCCCTACGCTGATGTTGATTGTGCCCACATACCGCCGCCAAGGGTACAAGGGACCAAGGGTCAAGGGTTCACTGACCTGGCGAGGCGAAAGCCAACGTTGATGTTGCGGCCGCCGGGCGCGTGGTTGCCCCGGTAAGCCGACCGGCAGTTCCGCGCACCGCCGCTCCAACCGCCGCCGCGTACCATACGGACGGAGCCCCGCTTCTTTCCAAGCCAACTTTTATCAACCCACGCTTGTCCGTCATCAGGCGCACCCTTGTAATCTTCATGCCAGTCATCCTCCACCCACTCCCACACATTTCCATGCATATCATACAAGCCAAAACCATTCGGCTCTTTTTCCCCTACCGTATGAAGTTGCCTCCCGGAGTTTACACCACACCATCCCACCCTGTCAAGGTCTGCCTCTGTATCGCCGCTATAATACCGTGTCTTACTCCCGGCACGGCAGGCATATTCCCACTCCGCCTCGCTTGGCAGGCGCAGGCCGGTCCACGCCGCATAGCGTTGCGCATCGTCCCAACTCACCCCCACTACCGGTTGTTTCGTCTGATTGAATCGTTGGTCTGCCCAATAATCAGGTTCATAAATCTTCGGATTTCCCTTGAGAAACCGCGCATACTCTTCGTTGGTTACGGGATAACGCCCCAGGTAAAAACCCGGGACTTGAACCTCATGCAAAGGACTTTCCGATTCCCATCGGCCAAATCCCTGTTCCGGCGACCCCATAAGAAATACTCCACCAGGGATGTTTACCAATTCGTATCCGCCCGGTTTTGATATAACGACCTCCTGCCCGGCCTGCATGGCGCGTTCTTGCAACCGTGCGCGGATTTGCGGAGAAGGGTGTTTTTTCAGGCGTTCTTTCAAATCGATAATGGCGTCAGGGTCAAGCCGTTCCACGATGCGTAGCGCCACAAGCTGCCGTTCCCACAATTCTTCGTCCTTCTCCGGCGTCAGCGCCAGCAATTCCAGGAAGGGCTTGTGCGATACCTCCGCCGCGTCGTCCAGGCACGCCTCAACCAATTCCGGGCATTTCGCAAAGGCGGGCAGTTTGACCACCTCACGCATATACGGTTCGAAGAGTGACGGGTCTTCAAGGGCAAGCAAGATAAGTCCCACCTCCCGCCACCAGCTTTCACCGAAGTGGGAGGCGAGTTCACGTAAGACGCCAGGGTCACCAAACGCCCGTGTGCGTATCTCCCGCGCGGCCAGGTATTCCTGAAAACCCAGGTGCATAAACCCGTAGCTCTCGTGGTCCCAGCCGGTCAGCAGCCCGCTTTCGTCGCGGATGAGCCGGAGAAAATCCTGGGCGGAACCGCCCTGCCACTTCACCGATTTGAGGACGGGTTCAATAACCGGCTCCAATTCCGAACCCTTCGCGCGGGTGCGCCCCTCCTGCCCGTGCAGCCACAGCGCCACCGGCTGCAGCACGCGCGTGCCATTCTGCGCGCCGACGTCCACCGTCAGATCTTTTGCCTTGCGCCAATGCTCCAGGAGGACTTTGACGCACTCGTCGTACAGTTGCG
>CAYHFB010000139.1:0-2078 GCA_964355695.1 uncultured candidatus Brocadiaceae bacterium | reverse complement strand
TTGGGCTATACCCTGCAAAACGGCAGGTCACCACAAACCGGCAGGTCGGATGGGCGCGAATGGCGTCAGTTATCCAACTGGCAACCCGTTCACGCGCGGAAAGGACGGCAACCTCGTCCAATCCGTCAAGGAGGAAGAGCAGGCCGCCCCTTTTCAGGAGGCGCTTGCCAAAGCCTTTGTCCGTTTGCAGGTGCGGGTTTTGGAGTTGTTCCTGAATAAAGGCGTCAAGCCCCTTGTCCAGGCTCTTTAATTCCCGCAAGGGGAGGAAGACGGGGATCATGTCATTGGGCAACCCTATCGTCTCATGCCCTTTACGAATACACCACAAGAGCAACCGTTTCATGTGGGTCGTCTTGCCGGAACCCGGATCTCCGAGGATGACGACACCCCGTTGTTTGCGCATCTCCGCCTGGCGGAAGGCCTCTACCAGGGATATCTCTAATCCGCAGTCCCGCTTATTCAAGCACCTTTCCGCGTGTTCTGAGTCGATAAAAGCGTCTTCTTTAACGCCCTGAAGGTTGACCATCGCACGGAGCGGAACATAGATATCCACCAAGTCGATAGGCACGGTGATTTGCGTGGCAAATCCGGCAACGGGCAGGTTTGCGTGCAGGGATTCAGCCTTTTGGCAGTAGGTGAGGATTTCTTTCTCCAGGTTTGTCCAGGAGGTTTGTACCGACGATTCTGTACTGGGAGGTACCTTTTCTTTGTAACCCCCCTCCTTGCCATCCCTCCACTTGTTCAGGGAATCTAATACGATTGCGCTTAGTGTCGTTTCATTGAAAATTGCAGGCGTCTGCTCCTGGGCAATCCTTTTCCTGAATGTATCAAGCTTCTCCTGTTTTTTCCATTTATCAACCCCTTCATCAAAATCCTTGTTTGAATTCACGGGAATTTCCGGGTCAATGAGAAACATCAACCGCTCCGTTGCCGCATCGTATTCCATCTCGGTAATAGATTTTTTACCATCCGGTTCCCAACCATACCGGTGCGCGATAATGCCCACAAGGAGGTCGGCCTCCCTCACGTATCGCAGGCATTCTGCCACGGTTGGCTTGGTAGAGGCCACAAACAGCTCCATCCCGTGCCATACCATGCCTGCCCTGGTGATAACGTTTTGTACTGTTTTGCGTCTTTCCTCATTATCAAGAAAGGTGCTTGAGACGAATACTTTGTAGGTTTGTTTTTGGTTTTTAGTCATAGAGGGGGGCCTCGAAAAATAAATCACCATGAGATTTGGTTACACAATATGGCAAAACCAAATAAATAATTACACACCGCAAAGACGCAAAGGACGCAAAGATTAATGGCTATTTACTTCCTTACGTTTAAGATCGCCGGCAGGGTGAATTAAGGCGATTGCCTGTTCTGCTATAACCACCCTCTCTTTCACCGTCCGCTCCAGGTATGCCTGGGATTCCTGCGAAAACAAGATAATGGCTCGTGACAAAATAAGTAAGCATATAGAGCAGGCGCATAAACAGAAAACCACCTTATAATACAAGGGTGTCAGGGCATGCAAGTAGACGAAGAATTTGTAAAACAGACGACCAGTAAACAAGCAAAAAGGCGTATTTTCAAGGAAAAGCGAAAATAAAGAGGGAAAATATTACAAATTATAGTTGTGCCCATCTTGTGTAATATATCAGGCAAAATATTCAAATACCATACAAGGGAGGGCGCAAAAAATGATATCATTGTTGAGAAATAAATTCCAGCAAAAAGCGTTATTTCATATCATTCACGAAGACGACGTCTCTTTGTTGAATACCGAGGATGCGGGGTGGTTTCAGGTATTATACAATTTTCCCTGGGAAAAACACCGTGGACACGCGGTGGAGTATTACAATGCATTGTATGAATTCAACCGGAAACAGGGAGTCGAGCGGGAAGGAAGCGGAGATGAAGGGGAAGAAGAGGTAGAGTCAAAAGAAGAAGCGAGACAGAGATTGCTTTTTTCCCGAGTAACGATGAAGAGCGCCAGTGAGGTAGGAGATGATGTTTTATTCTAGACACAGGCGGCAGATTTCACGATGTGCTACCTCCTGACTTTTGAGATAGAGAACCTCCATTCTTTT
>CAYHFB010000138.1:0-8822 GCA_964355695.1 uncultured candidatus Brocadiaceae bacterium | reverse complement strand
TTCGATATTCGATATTCAATATTCCTTGTTCGACATTCGCTTTTCCCTAATAAACAGCATCTTGGGAACGACTGTCTCCCCTACCACCGGTTCACCCTGTTGAAACACCATTGGAAGGCTTTACGAAACCTTGATTGGCTTATTCCAGGTTGGAGTGGCGGTTGTGCATGTCACGTTCGGAACTGTTTAGTTTTGATACGAGTGACAGGATAACGCCATCCAGATAGACGAGACAGGCCTGTTCAAAGAGCGTGCTGCGAAACTGGATTGAGCCATTTTCCTTGTAGTCGGTACGTACCTCCTGTACCGGCAATTCGATGACCGTATCCGCTTGCTGTGCCAGTGGAGAGGTTTTGTGCGACGTAACCGCCACGACAGCCGCTTGCGCCTTCCTGGCTAAACCAGCAATATAACGGGTTATATGGGTGCTTCCGGAACTGCTGCACGCGATTAACAGGTCTCCTTTCTCTATGTTCGGGGTTGTGGCATCACCCACGCAATAGGCGTTTAAACCGATATGGGTTAACCTCATGGCAAAGGTACGCGACACAAGGCCGGACCGGCCCTGTCCCGTGACAAATAGATTTTTTGCGGAAAGGAGGGATGTCAGAAACTTTTCGTAAGCACCTTCATCGATTTTTTCGAGTACGGAGCGTATTTCATCCAGGATGATTTGCGTGGTCGCCCTAATACCGATAGGGGCATCTTCAAACTTCAAAACAGTTTCCTTGTTTTGTGGTTGCTTAGTGCCGATAAACGCATTATCGCCATTTTTTTGTGATTGTTGGATTGATTTGTTAGTCATTTATTTTACTAATGCTTATGGAAAATCCGGACTAGCCGGAATTACGATTAATTTTCAATGCCCCTGAGACACCATTAAATCACGCCTACGGCGACCGCATTTGTAGCGCAGGCGTCCCGCCTGCTGTTTTTTAAATGCAGGGGGGGCGCCTGCGCTACCTACGATAAATTTCCTATCCCTACCCTAAAACTTCACCTTCGGCACTTCCTTTTCCACCTCTGCCACTTCAAAGTATTTCGCCTCCGTAACGCCTACGCGCCTGGCGAAGAAACTGCCGTAAAAACTTTTGATGTAGGTGTTACAGGCCGTAACTGCATCATTATATCTCTTCCGCTCCACGGCGATGCGGTTTTCCGTGCCTTCCAGGGTGTCCTGCAATTTAAGGAACGATTCGTTTGCCTTCAGATTTGGATATGTTTCCTGAAACATGAGCAATCGCGACAGAAATCCTTCAATCTGCGTTGATGCCTTTGTCTTGTCCGCAATAGTGCCCGCGCTGAAATATCCCTTTCTTGCCTCGGCAAGTTTCTCAAAGACTTCTTTTTCATGGGTGGCGTAGCCCTTTACCGTTTCCACCAGGTTCGGGATAATGTCGTAACGTCTTTTAAGTTGTGTGTCCACCTGCGACCACGCATTTTTTACCCCTTCATTCAGGGAAACAACTTTATCGTACTGTTTAACGTACCAAAAGCCAATAATTATACCCAACAACACCACGACAGCAATAACCGGCACTATTTTTTTCATCATGTCTCAGACATCCTTTCCGCAGAATTTGATTTAGCGTGAGTGACGCTGTTAATTAAGACCCAAAACGCTCATTTGTGAAGGCAAATCGCAAATTAAAGATTTTTAAAAGCAATTGCTACCACCGGCCGGAAGCGCCCCCCCCACCAAACGATCCGCCGCCACCGCCCCCAAAACCGCCAAAGCCTCCAAATCCACCGGAGCCAAACCCCCTGGAACCGCCATAAATCATCGGCGGCCCGCCCCACCAACGCGACGAGGAACCCCGTCCGCCCATTAAAAACCGCAAAAAAAAGGGGACAACAACAAACAAGAGCAGCAACGAAAGGTATGGATTCTGCCGGGTTCCGGTACGTTTTCTGACGTCTAACATGCTCGGCATTCCGGTAATCGCTACGTTGCTTTGCTCTGCAACCTTGTGAACAAGCACCACCACACCCAGGAGGATGCCTTCGCTATACTGCCCTTTTTTAAAATAAGGCGCAAAGTATGCCCTACCGACCGTGCCGCAAAAACCATCCGGCAAAGCGCCTTCCAGTCCATAGCCTACCTCAACCCGATAGGCATGATCGTTTTTTGCAACGACGATGAGCGCCCCGTTATCCTTTCCCTTTTGCCCCAACTTCCAGCGTCCGGCGAGGTTTATTGCGTAGGTCTCTATCGGAACGTTGTCCGTCGTATCAATGGTAAGGACGATCATTTGCGCGCCAGTCTTCTGCTCCAGTTCCTGGAGATAACCGTTCAGATTTTTCTCATAATTGTCACTGATGATGTTTGCCCTGTCATCCACGTACCGCTGCGGTCTCGGTAACTCCTGCGCCTCCGTAATAACGCAAAAAAACCAGAAAATGAGGAACGTTGCCAGATAACAGAGCGCCGGTTTTTTAAGGGAGTTTTGCTTCAAATTCATCAACCTCCTTCGCCAGAACGTCCAGTTCGAAATATAATCCCTTAAAGAGTTCCTTTAGTTCCTCAATGGTTGGATACGCGCCGGTGTTCCGTATATCGAGCAGCCGTTTAAACACATGAATATTTCCATTGCAGCATTTCTCCAGGGCGGTAAGGACGTTGGCTTTTTCCGTGGGAATCTCCTGTCCATATAAAAACAGTATGCCCCGAAAGACCGGGAAAAATCCGGAAAGTGACCCGGTAAGCAGCGAGACAAGTGTCTTCCTGTCGCCCAGCGTCTTTATATAGCCGTGGCACAGGGTTTGAAGTTTGCCCTTCAACTCCCGTTCGCATTGTAACCTGGCGTCCGCCTTCTCAATATTAATGGCGCTTAAGATATCTTCTCCGTAAACCAATCGGTTGATCAGCTTCATCTCCAGGAATTCCAAAGGAAATACTTCCAGCGACCTGTTGATGTACTCGGGTGTCATAATCAAAGGCGCACACACCCCTTTTTTCCCATAACGCTTGCCCATCAGCGAGATAAAATCAAAAAAGGAGATTTTGATGGTTTTCACAATGATGAGGGTATTGATATCGGAATGCTTGGGGTGGAAGTCCTTTGTTACGGCGCTACCGATCACGTACATGGACACAATGTCTTCTTTACAATGATTTAAGGTGTCGGTAAAAAATGGTTCGATGATCTTTCCGGCTTGAGTGGCTATTGGTGATACGTTTAGATTGTCCATAGTTTTTGTAGTACGTAGAGGTTTTAGAATATACTTATTCTGTGTGTTTATATTATCCAGAAAAACATTTGTGCAGCGCCAACCTTCCTGGTCAGCAATGGCATGGGGAATGCGCGCCCGGTGGGGGATGCCCCATACGTATTAAGTTTTAGAAACCTATAATAATCAAACCTTTGTTTTTGTTAGCCCTGAAGGGACGAAACAGATCAACCCCGGGCGCGGCCATGGGCTGTCGTATTGCGCCCCCTTGGGCGCTGTGTTTCCATTACATTGCCACTCAGGGTGCGGTTTGAAGTTTTGTGGAGACATTATCCTTTTCATCGAGGTTGTTTTTGGGGGGGGGGAATTATCGATTGTTTTCCCTGTCTTCAAGTTTTTTTCTGAGCGCCGTGTTTTCCCTTTTCGTCACGTCAAGATCGAAGAGTAAATATTTGACCTCCAGCCGGAGTGAATCGAGGGTGTCCTGCAACGACTTTAAACTGGTTACAATTTCCTCATACCTGCTGCCAATCTCACTGGTCAGCATTTCCAGTTCCTTCCGTTGTATATCCGGAACCTGTTTCATTTCTTCAACGAATTTCAGCAGCTTATCTTTAAACGATTTTCTTTCCATAACACGTCCTCCCCGTTCTTTTTGTCCACCCAATTGGAATCCGTCAAAACGAGCGCATCCGCCGCACCGTAGCAACCCAGATATTAAGGCAATCGGCATAAAATGTCAAGGGCTAAAGCCTTGTAGCGCAGGCGTCCCGCCTGCTGTTTTTTAAATGCAGGCGGGACGCCGCGCAACAAATACGGTCGCCAAAGACCGAATTTAACGTACAGGAAATTCAATGTAGGGACACGGTGCCCGTGTCCTTTTACGTGTGAACACCAATAAGTCGCCAAAGACCTAATTTGATTTTCATTACTGAGGGAGCTTGCCAAGCATCTCTTCGTACAGGTGGTGATACTCTTCGGCAATGGCGCGCCACGAGAAGCTCCTTCCGTAAGCGGCGATGGCCTGGCTATTCCATTCTTTGGCAAGGGCGGTATTAAGGGCGGCGGCCAGGACGTCCGGCTGGTTGGAATCAATCAATATGCCTAACGAATCATTGATTACCGCTTCCGGAACACCGCCAACCCTTGTTGCCACCACCGGCCTGCCACAGGCAAAGGCCTCTACAATAATGGTGGGAAATCCCTCGCGGTGGCTGGGCAGGCAGAGTACGTCACAGGCATTGAGCCACAGGGGAATCATGTCGTGATTGACGGCGCCGACAAAATAAACGCGCGCTTCAATCCCCAACGCCTTTGTTAATGCCTTCAGTTCCTGCGCGGATGCGCCTTTTCCAATGATAATGAGGTCTGCATGGTTTGATTTGCTTACAGTAACGAATGCGCGGAGCAAGGAATCTACTCCCTTGACGGGCAGTAAATTGCCCACGAAGAGGATGGCCTTCCGGCTTACCGGCAGGCCGAGCCGCTCCCTGCACTTTATCTTGCCCAGGGGAAAGAACACCTCTTCCCTCACCCCATTCCTGATTACAGAGACATCCTTTTGAAGCAGCGCCATTTTTTCTATCAACCCTTTTAACGCAAAGCTGACGGTTGCCACCTTGTGCGCCCTTTTCAGGGCAAAGAGAACTAATCGTCTCAGGAAGAAGTTTTGGGGGAAGGTGTGGACGTCGGAGCCGTGCGCCGTAATGATTACCCGCTTTCCGCAGAAAATCCCCAGCAAAACGGCTGCAAACCCTGCGGGACACGCCATGTGCGCGTGGATGAGGTCGAAGGGGAACTTTCTTTGCAATCTTTTCACCGTCAGCAACGCGGCAAAAAAGAAGGCAAAGGCACGGAAGAATAGCCTGTCGCCTTTAGGCAGGACGAATAACCTTGGCCGATAAACCTCTATGCCATTTGCCGGGCGATTGTATTTGCCTTTTCCATCTGAAGAGCCGCCGGTGCCCCTCTTTTTGGCAAAAGACGCCAATAAACCCAGCGGATTCCAAAGACGTGGATGAATGACAACGGCCTCGTTCTTGTGTGACAGCGCCCTGGTCAATTCATAGACAAACACGCCCGAAGCCGGTTCGTATTCATCGGGAAATATGTCGGTTACTATCAGTATTTTCAATGGTTAATAAAAAATCGTTAAACACGACAGAATGGAGAAGATGACGGGAATCGACGGGAAAAGCGCTTTTTCCCACAGGAATGCCACTATAGCAAAAACAAAGGAGATTGCAAGCCATTTTTCATGATAGCGGCAAACAGCCTTGTATCATACACCGGGTAATTTGCCGGAACCTATACTCACCCACTGGTTTTGCGGATGAGCCATTGTTTTTAGAATAAAAGCGCTAAAATGGAACCATGTAATTCAGATGTGAAGATAAACCGCGGATACCGTTTTTTAATGCAACGCTATCGAATTGTTCGTCTTTAGGGCAATTACTACGGAGCTTTTTGTGGCACACGGCTAACGTGCCCTCAACGCATCGACGATGTTCATTTTGGACGCACGGAAGGCCGGGAGGAAGCCGCCAATGAAGCCCATGAGGGCTGAAAAAAGGATGGCCTTGTAGATAATCTCGCCTGTCAGGGTAAATGAAAATGCGAGTTCCGAAAAGGTCTGCCAGTTCACGGTGGAGACGGTGAATAATTGCATGAACGAGGCAAAGAAAAGCCCCAGGCACCCGCCCATTACGCTCATGATGATGGATTCGACGAGGAAGGCCAGGAGGACGTTGCTCCGACGGAAACCGAGCGCCCGTAGCGTGCCGATTTCGCTGGTGCGGTTGGCTACGGCGGCGTACATGGTAATGGTCGCGCCGATCATTGCGCCCAGGGAAAATATGATGGTGAGGGATATGCCCAATATGCGGAGGAATTTGGTCATCATCTCCGATTGGTCTGCGTAGTATTGCACCTCGCGCTTGACTTCAAGCGTTAACCTTGGGTCGTCCTCAATGCTGCTTTTCATCTTTCCAAAATCCGCGCTGTCGCGCAGCTTGCAGGTGATGGAGGAATAGACCGGACGGCGGAATGCCTGCATCAGTTGATCAACGTCGCCCCATATCTCCGAACTAAAGCCGGTGTTGCCCGCGCTGAAGACGCCCACCACCGTCCAGTCCCTCATACCAAAGCGGAGGGTTTCGCCGATGCCGCACCCCTTGAACCTCTTTGCGATGCCCTCCCCGGCGATAATCTCCAGCAATCCCGCCCGTGGCATACGGCCTTCCACCATGTTCACCTGCGGCCGCAAAAGGAGGGGATTTTCGCTGACGCCCCTGATGATAACGTTCGACAGCTTTGTGCTTCCCCTTTTGGGCAGGTTTATGATGACGACCATCTCTTTGGAAAGGAGCCGGCGTCCGTCGTGCCCGATGATAATTTCCGGCTGCGTCTCGACGATGGAGGCCTGATGCCTGTCTATCCCGCTTTGCACCTCTGAACCCGAAGCGCGGCGGACGACGATGACGTTGTCGAACGAGCCGGTGTTTACCAGGGTTTTCCGAATGCCCTCGGCGAGCATGAGGATGGTGGCGAAGACGAATACCACCAGGGCCATGCCGGATGCGGTCAGCGTAGTTGTCAGCCGCCGTGTCAGGAGGTTGCGAAAGCTGTATGATACGGGAATTTTCATCTATCCTATCTTCCTCAGCCCGTCGGCTATCCTGATGTTCACCGCGCTCCACGTGGGGAAGGCAGCCGCCGCCAGGGCGACGATGAGCGAGGCGGCTATGTCAAAATAAACCGTTGTGACGGACACGTTAAAGACCGGGAAGAAGTTGCCCATCGTATGCCCGAAGTATTTTGCAGCGGGAAAGGTAAGGATAATGCCCAGCGCACAGCCGGTCATCGTTATCACCAGTGATTCGCCCAGGATGAGCCCGGCAATATGCACGCCGCCAAATCCCAGGGTCTTCATGATGGAGTATTCTCCGATCCGTTCACGCGCGGTCATCGCCATGGTGTTGGCAACCACTGCCATAATGATGACAATGACGAGAAAAGAGACGATCTGGATTACGGTGACGATGGCCTCCGTCATGGTCACAAAGCTCATCTGAAATGCCTTTTCAGTTTCCGTCAGGGTCTCGGCAAGGGAGTTCCTGAATGTCTCGTCCACTGCCGCCGATATTTCAGCGGCGCGGGCGGGGTTGTCGATCCCGATAAGATAAAAGCCTGTTTGGTCGGCGCGTCTTGGCAGCGTTTTTCTGAGGCGTTCGTTGAGATAATCCCAGTGGAAGAACAATTGTGTCTCGTCCGTGCTCTTTTCCGTGCCCGTGTATATGCCGCGTATAACAAAATCCCACGTACCCGGGAAAATGGTGCCTTTGAGCGATATGGCGTCGCCAACCTTCCAGTTGAACCGCTGCGCCACCTTCCGCCCAGCAATGGCCGCCTTGCGGTCGCGGAAGAAGGCGTCCCGCTGGGCGTCCGGCAAGGCGTATTCGGGATACAGCGCCAGGAATGTCTTCGGTTCAATAGCAAAATTAGGGATAAAGTTTTTTTCGGAGATGTACGAGCCGTTGAACCATAGTGCATAAGAAACGCTTTTTACCCCAGGAACCTGCCGTATTTTTTCCTTGTAGGAGATGGGTAGGAAGAAGGCGAGTGATATGGAATTTCTCGTTACGAGACGGGTTGACGAAGCGGCGTTCACCCCGGAATACCAGGCGGTGACCAACGTCCTCAACACCCCGAACGCCAGGATTGCGATGGTTATGCCGAGAACGGTAAGCGCGGCGCGCAGTTTGTGGCGAAGGGCGTTTCTAAATACGAGTTTAAGGATGTGCACTGAAAATGCCTTTTTCCCAGCCTTGTACAAAACGGAATACGAAGCTTCATAAGAAATATTTAGTCGCGTATAAAAAGAGAGACCTGGGTAAAGGGAAAGGCCCTCCAATTATGGTAAAAGGGTGACCGTGAAAAATAAATCCATAAAAAAGGAGGGCGATAGAGTATTGCTCGGTAAAAACTCCTTTTTTTTGTACGTTTTTTAGAACTCCCCCTTATTCCAATTTTCTAAAGGGTCTTGGTTGCGGCCATGCAGCGCCAGGAATATGAACCAAGATGAGAATGGTATCACAACAGAGCATACTAATCGATCAGAAATTGCTTTTTTCTATCAGGTGTTCCGTTTAGCAAAAACAAAGTAAATAGCAAGTGTTTTTATTTTGTCCGCGCTTTCCTGCCAGTTCAATAAGGTTGGGTTTCGTGCCTCAACCCAACCTGCCAGGCTATTCCTGCTTCTCCAACACCATTCGCACCACCCGCCGCACCTCCTCCGGCTCGCGGGCCAACGCCTGTTCCTCCCCCTTTACCAGCACATCCATTGCCAGCATCATCGGACGAAACATCTCGGCCGTGCCGCTCGGTATCCGCGTTTCCAGCCACCCCATATCTTCTTTGGCGGTTGTGGTATTACCAGCCTTCATCCGTGAGAGCAATGAACGGCCGTACATCATGACGACTCCCGATACTATGCTTTCTGCAGACTCACCCTGACGGCGCTCCAACAGATCAAACATCCCTTCCCGCAACGCCAGTTCCTGCTCACGGTCTCCGGCTTCTCCGGCATCAATGAAGGCGCTGACAAGCCCCTTGGCCAACAGTTCGCGTAGCGCCGCGTCTTCAGGGTGGGC
>CAYHFB010000137.1:5202-8853 GCA_964355695.1 uncultured candidatus Brocadiaceae bacterium | reverse complement strand
CATTACGGTCACTCTTTTCTTATACATCCGTTAGTCCTTAATGCGATAAATCTTATCAAAACGTCTTTACTCCACACGATTTTTTAAAAAACCCGATAATTTACCCACACGAGTACGCTAAGAGCCGAAATTTCTATACGATGTAAGAAGCCTTTATGCAAAACAATCAATTTAACCCTTCAATATCCACCCGAAAAATAATCCTCTTTCTAGGGGATATTTTTATTGTGCATGGTTCGATCTTTTTGTCGGCCGTTATTCGTCTGGGGTGGTTCAATGGCCTTGAGTACCTGAAACACAACCCCCTCTCGTTTATGCTGACGGGTCTCACCTTTCTCATCACCTTCTTCTTTGCGGAACTTTACGACACTCGGAAGGATTTCAAGTCGCTCGGCTACATCATGACCATTGTTTTTGCGTCCGCCTGCGCCTTTGTTATCACTACGGTGTTGGTCTATTTTACCTGGTGGCAGCGCATTGGAAGAGGCGTGTTTGTTATGCTGGGATTGCTTATTCCCCTTTTCATTATTGGGTGGAGGCGCATTTTCAGCTATCTGGCAGACCAGCCGATATTCAGGCGAAACGCCCTCATCCTCGGCGCGGGCTGGGCAGGCAAAACAATCGTAGAGGAGATAATGAAATCGAAAAAGGCCGCCGGATTAACGGTCATGGGTTTTATTGATGATGACCCGGCAAAGCAGAATACCCGTATCGGTGGTATCCCGGTAGTGGGCAACCGGTACGGCCTGCACAACGCCATCCAACAAAACAACGTCAATCTGCTCATAACGGCGATAACCCACGAAAAACACGCGGACTTGATAAAAACGCTCATCAACTGCTCGTGGAGCGGCATAGAGATACTTGACATGCCGACCATGTACGAGCAGCTCACGGGCAAAATACCTTTCAAGCACATCAATGACTTGTGGATGCTGCACACGGCCATTAGCAAGCCAAAATTGTACGGACGGGTGGTCAAGCCTATTATCGAATGTTTCGTAGCGTTGATACTCTTTATGCTCTTGTTGCCGGCAATGGCAATCATCGCCGTCCTGGTAAAACTCGATTCGAGGGGCGGGATATTTTATACTCAGGAACGCATTGGAAAAGACGGCAGGGAATTTACGATAATAAAATTTCGCACCATGAAGGAAAACGCCGAGATACATACCGGCGCAATCTACACCGCCGACAAAGACCCACGGATAACCAGAGTTGGAAGATTCCTGAGAAAACTGAGGCTGGACGAGGTACCGCAATTATTAAACGTCATTCAGGGGTGCATGAGCCTGGTCGGACCGCGCCCGGAACGGCAAGTCTTCATAAAGGAGTTTGAAGAAAAAATACCTTTTTACGCCCAGCGGCTAACCGTTAAACCAGGCCTGACGGGTTGGGCGCAGGTAAAGTATCTTTATGCGTCTTCGATGGAGCAAACGGAGGAAAAATTACAGTACGACCTCTATTACGTCAAAAACCTGTCCTTTATCCTCGATATCGTAATACTCCTCAAAACCATAAAGGTTGTACTTTTTGGTAGTGGAAGGTAAGCGGCTGAGGCTTGCAATGCAAAAAGGGTAACCACTGGTGCTTGAAGTAGGGGATTTAAAAAAAAGGTGGGGTTCACGTTGCAAACTTGAACCCGCAATGGTTTTACAACCATGCGGAATAATCATTACGGCAAGCGGGGATGCTTGTCCTGCCAAAGTATGGATTTGGGGATGAATAAACAGGGTCAGGCTTTATGCAATCTCCACCCGTTTGGGCTGGAGATTGCATACCTCAAAGCTTGATCACACCAATCGCGTCGTCTGTTTAAAAGGGTTTATCCCTAAAGCACGTGTAATTCACTGACCTTCCGGTAATGGTGACCGTAGATTGCCAGGGTGATGGACAGTGGCAATAATTCACGATGGTATACGCACGTCCATAACATAAGTTTCCAGAAGTAGACGCGCTCTTTACCAATAATTCCCAGGTGATATGTAGCGCGAAATAGCGCAAATATATTGTTGAATTTGATGTTGCTTCTCATCTTTGGCGCTTTGTATTCTTTGAAAAAGGTTTTTATGCGCTGATAGTAGTTTTCCGGGGAATAAATGTGCTTCAATATCTTTTTATAGCCCGCCTGGAACGTAGTGGCATCCATGATGGGAATAATGTTCGATGTCCCGTCCACGTTGTCGCCTGACATAGGCCCAAGCAAGCGCCCTTCCAGCTTCATGCGGTCGTACAGCTTTGTTCCCGTTGGGGCCTGGAGCAAGCCGATCATCGCCGAGACAATCCCGCTTTTCTGGATAAAGTCGATCTGCCGCTGGAAAATGGTCGGCGTATCACTGTCAAAGCCCACAATAAAGCCCGCCTGTACTTGCAGCCCCGCACGCTGGATGCGCTGAACGTCTTCAAGCAGGTTGCGGTTTTTGTTTTGCTTTTTGTTGCATTCCGCAAGGCCTTCGGTATCCGGCGTTTCAATACCGACAAAGATGGTGTCAAATCCGGCGTCCGACATCATTCGCATCAGGTCTTCATCATCGGCAACGTTGATGGAGACCTCCGTGTTAAAGGTTAGCTCTGAATGCTTCTTGCGCCATTCAATCAAAGTGGGCAACAATTCATTCTTAAGGTGTTTTTTGTTCCCGATGAGATTGTCGTCCACAAAAAACACGTTTCCACGCCAACCTTTGCGGTAAAAGCTGTCCAGTTCCGTAATGATCTGCGCGGATGTTTTTGTGCGCGTCTGCTTTCCGAACAACGTGGTTACGTTGCAAAACTCGCAATGGTAGGGACAGCCGCGTGTATACTGAACGCTCATCGATGCATAGTGATTGAGGTTGACTAATTCCCAACGGGGCGCCGGTGTTGTTTGAATGTCGGCAAACTGAGTCGAGGTGTAGGTGCGCTTGAGGGAATTGTTTTTCATGTCTTCCAGGAATGGGGGGAGGGTAATCTCCGCCTCATTCAGTACGAAATGGTCAACAAGCTCAAAATTTTCGTGCTCACTCGTGAACAAAGGCCCGCCTGCAACGGTCGGAACTCCAGCATTTTTGCAGCGCTCTATAATCTGTCGTGCAGATTTTCTTTGCACAACCATGCTGCTGATAAACGCATAATCAGCCCATTCGAGGTCTTTTTCGGTAAGGTTTGCCACATTAACGTCAACGAGGCGCATGGTCCACTCTTTTGGCAACATCGCGGCAACGGTCATCAGCCCCAACGGCGGGAAAGATGCTTTTTTGCGGACAAATTTAAGGGCGTGCTTGAAACTCCAGAAGGTGTCTGGAAACTCCGGGTATATTAAGAGTACATTCAAATTATTTTCAATACCTCACAGAAGTGTAGGGCAGGGCATTGCCTGCCGGTATAAAATACGGGGGATACTTACCAGCGAGGCAACGCCTCGGACTGATTAAAATCACAAAACACAGATTACACGGATATTAAGTTAGGCGCTCGGATAGACACGAATTACACGAATTTGCACGAATAGTTACACCGTTGGGTTTCGTGCCTCAACTCAACCTGCAGGGCTGGCGGGGTAGAGCAAGGAGCAGATAGGAACTCCTCACCACTTCAACTACCCCTTCAGAATCGTAATACCTTGTAATGGCTTCATTTTTTACCCGTCCCGTATGGACAAAATATTGGTAGAAA
>CAYHFB010000137.1:0-5102 GCA_964355695.1 uncultured candidatus Brocadiaceae bacterium | reverse complement strand
AGAAACCATCAATAAACTGAAGAAAAAAGGCGTAAATCCCGCCTTCATTATTTCACCTTCGCCGCCGCAGTCTTTGCTTGCTTATTGTAGAGGCCGAAGTAATCATCTGCCTCTTTTTTCATGCCCTTCGCCAGGTATACCTTGCCGATATCGTTATAGGCTTCTATGTTGGTAGGCTCTGACATTACGGCAGTTTGAAATGCATTGATGGCGTCATCATATTGTTTTTTTGTCAGATAAATTTTACCCAGGCGATATTGGGCCGACGCATTGCCCATATTGACGTCAACGATCTTCGTGTAATATTGGAGCGCCAGGTCAACGTCACCGGTCTTTTCATAGAGAAGGCCGAGATTGTAGAGTGCATTTTCTTGCTGTGGGTTAATTTCCAACGTCTTTTGGAACGACTCAAGGGCTTCTTTATCCATTCCCTTCATGGAGTAAATGATACCCAGGTTCGAATGGGCTACGGCCAGACCAGGGTCTATTTCGATACATCTTTTGAAGGACTGTATGGCCTCGTCGAATTTGCCGAGCTTGGAATAAGCAACACCCATCAGGGAGAACGCAGACCGATTATCAAGGTTTATGAGAGTGGCCTTTTTAAAGGAGTCTACGGCTTGCTCAAATAAGCCTTTCTCAAAATACAGTGAACCCAGGTTGTACTGGGCGTCGAACGAGTTAGGTTTTTTTGCAATAACCACGAGAAATGCCTCAATTGCATTGTCGGCCATACCGCTTTGCGCATAAGCCTTACCCATATCCGTGTATATATCAAGGTTCGTTGGATCCTTAGTTAGCGCCTTCTTGTACATATCAATTGCCTCGGCATGGAGGCCAAACTGTGCATATTTTAGACCCTGTTTGTATTGTTCGGCGGTAAGGTTTAAACCGGCGTGGGCGCCGTCGTTTTTTGTTGCTGGGGTGGCTGCGTCATTTGAAAAACATTGGGTTGAATTCAGCAACAATAGTGCAATCGCTACGCTGCAAAGGGTTGCTGTGGCTAGTGTCCATCTTTTCTGCATTCTTGAGTCTCCGTTCGAAAGTAGTTGTTTTATAATTTTACAATGTTGCCGGTAAAAAATCTCCCCCACCGGAAAAAGGCAGGTGGTGGGTTTCCTGTTGGTGTATGGGATCGTATCACATTGCCGTAGCTATGTGTAACCCGCAAACCCACATAAATAAAATGAAATCCCTATATCTTTAACATAATATAGTAACACGTTAGTACCCTACAATGCTATTCTTTTTTGTTTTTACCAGTATTTTTCCTAAGAAAAGCAGCGAAAGTATTATGCACAAAAGGGCGACGTCCGTTGGTCCCGTTGGAAGGTCGAACCGGTAGGAAATATAAAAACCGAGGAATGATGCAACCACCCCAATAACCGATGAAACAACACAAAAAAGAAAGATACCGCGGGTAACCATCCTTGCGGCAATGGCCGGAATTAATAGGAAACCGAAGATGACCAGAGCGCCGACGGTCATTACCCCAAAAGATATGACAATGCCAATGATCAGATACAGCAGGACGTCCCACAGGATTACCTTTTTGCCGATAGTGGTTGCCATATCGGCGTCATAAGACACCAGTATGAAGTTGCGATGAAATCCGATTAAGACAATAAAGATTACGCCATAAATAGCAACCATAGACCACAAATAGGCGTCCGGGACGGAAAGTATCTCACCTTTCAGCAAAGAGAGTACCTCGGACTGCCCGAATGGATTCCAGGACACAAACAAGATGGAAGCCGCCCCGGCCATTGCGTAGGTGAATCCGATGCGGTTTTCCGTGAACCCCTTTCCCTTCCTTTCCAGTACCGACAGGGTAAAGATGGTGATAAGGGTAAAGACGATGGAACCAGCCAGTGCCATGGACTTTTCCGATTCCATGTGCGGCAAAAAATGCCATCCGATAGAATGCAGCAAAAAGGCGAATGCAATGCCCGCGTTGGAAACCTGAGGCAGGGCGATGCCCAGCAAAACCATGCGCCGCAACATGAAAAATATGCCTACTTGCGGGCATACCAGCCCAACCAGCAAGCTGGCATACAGGGTGTTTTTTAATAGGAAATGAGGACTCAGTATTTCGAATAGTTGTTCCATAGCTATACCGTGATTACGTTTTTAGTGCCGAAAACATTGAAAGCATCTCTGCCATCCCGCCAAGGTTTAATTTGTTATCGTGTATCCATAGTAGTTCGTTTATCCAGTGGGGGAGACTGTGGATTTCATGGGTGACCATGAGAACCGTCAGCTTATGCTTCTTGTGCAATTGGGAGATAAGCTCCATAATTATTTTTTGTGCAAAAATGTCAACCCCCGTTACGGGCTCATCAAGGAGCAGGATATCCGGCTCAGTGGCTAGTGCGCGCGCAATAAGGATGCGCTGTTTTTGTCCACCCGACAATTGAGAAAACAGTTGCCGCTTCTGCTCCAGTAAGCCGACGTCCTTTAAACATTGCTCTACCAAAAGGCGGCTGGTTTTGGAAATAGAACAAAATGGTTTTATTTGCCCGAAGGTTCCCATGGATACCACCTCTCCGGCGGTAAACGGGTATATCTCGTCAAGAAACATCCGCTGCGGGACGTAGCCGAGCCGTGGATGTGCGCCGGTTCCATAAATAACGGAGCCACAGACCGGCGGAATAAGCCTCAGAATGGTTTTGAAAAGGGTGGTTTTCCCGGAGCCATTGGAACCCACCAAGACGGTAAATGCGCCCTTCTTTATAGAAAAGTTCACGCCTTTGAGTATCGGGCTGCCGTGGTATCCGATGGTTACGTCTTTTAATGTGATACAGTTTTCTGTGTACATGAGTAGTTCTTGTTTCGAGTTTATAGAGTAGGAACCCGGCTCCCCGTGTTCCTGGTGTATCGGAAGTACGGACGAACCCTTGGGCTTGCGATATCCTGCCGGTTCAATCTTGCAGATGGAACCGCGACGTTTGGTCACGGGCACGACGCGAAGGGACAGGATAAGACCCTGTATATTTCGAAATGCGGTGGCAGGTTTTGAACCTGCCACCACGCGAACAGCCGTCCGTATTACTTCAAATCCTTTATTACAAACATGTCTTTAGGCGGGTTCATCAATATCGCTTTGATCCTGTCATGCCATAAGTTCCCAAATTCGTTTATCTCCGCGTCAGTCCCCTTGCCGGTGACTGCTAATGGCATCAAATCGCCCATTTTCGGATTGGCAGGGAGCATGTAATTGCTATAGCTAATCTCTATCTTTTTCCTGGTATCCATCCTCTCAAATAGTACCGTGCATACTGCATCTTCATCCGCATGGGCGCCCTCGTCGAAAGACAGTAAATTGTACCTGCCAAAGCGTCCGCCCCCTAACCCCTTAAAGCCTGTTTCCCCTGACGCGCCGGTAATGAGGGTAACAATCTGTGAGATGGGGCCATTTACTTTGGCTTCAACACCGCCCTTAAACGTTACCCGGATTTGCCCACGGACAGGGGTTTCGCTACCATAGAGGCTTTTCAATGCCAATTGGGTCAACTTGTATGCGCCTGAAACGGCCGGGCAAGAATGGCCTGCAAGCTTTACGGCATCCATATAAGTAAAAACAAATGGCTCACCTTTGTCTATAGCTCCCAGCGCAACGGCAAGGGGGTCTTTAATCTTGATGGTCTCTACCTCGTTGAAAAACGGCTTGTTAAACTTGGTTTGTTCCATAAACGTATACCTCATCTCCTCTGCAAAAATGCATTAAAAACACTCAACTGGTAACAGTTCACCGCAAGTGACGCGGAGAACACGGGGCAGCAAAAACGAATCTCTTCAGAGAATAACTATACGGTGCTTGTAGTGACGGCTTTTAACGTATTCTGCCTTTATTAGCGTCCTGTGTCCGTTGAGGACGGTTTACATCAAGTGCCTTATCGTAATTAGCGATGGCGCGGTCATACTCGCCCTTACTCTTATAGACAGACCCCCGATTGTAGTATGCGTCAGCAAACTTTGGGTCTAACTCAATGGCCTTATTGTAATCACTGATGGCGCGGTCATACTCGCCTTTGTTCTTATAGACATTTCCCCGATTATAGTATGCCTTAGTAAACTTTGGGTTAATCTCAATGGCCTTTTCATAATCACTGATGGCACGGTCGAACTCGCCTTTGTCGTTATATGCGATTCCCCGATTGTTGTATGCCTCGGCGAACACCGGGCTTATCTCCAGGGCCTTGTCGAAATCACTGATGGCATTGCCGTACTCACCTTTGCCATAATAGGCAAGCCCCCGATTGTAGTACGCCTCGGTAAACTTTGGGTTTAACTCAAGCGCTTTGTTGTAATCGCTAATGGCTGAGTCGTACTTGCCATTGCGGCAATTGGAATTCCCCCAATTTAAGTACTGGGTATCCGTGGCATAGAGTTGCCCCATCGTAAAAACAGAAAGCAAAACAAAAATCACCCAGCATTTTAAACATTCCACTTTACGCATAATCACTCCTTTCATTATCAAAGATACAGATATTCACAAACGAAATAGGTTCTTTCCATTATTCGGTTCTTCATAACCTAAATCATGCAATCATGTCGTTTTTTTCGCAAATGGAGAGGAGGGGTTTGCTTTTCCCGTTGATTAGCCAGCTTAGCAAAAACTAAATAAAATTGAGAGAAAGGCAGTTAAGATGCCGGATAAGGTGTTTGGCCGTGATCAATCAGAAAAAAATGAACAATTTGTTCACATTTTCGGGGGATGATTCAGAAGCGGCAAGCGGTAAGTCCTTGCAGATTATGGCGGGCGATATAGGACTCAAACCTATAACCCCTTGCTGGTAAGACAATAAAGGGTATTTTAGTGTTTTTCCATAAGTAGCTGGAAGCGCGTATTGTATGACGGTTAATACCAAGCGAAAAACAACTTATGACACCACTTCAATTCCTGCAGATCCCTGCCCATTCCGATGGAGTTGACTACCGTTTTGACTACCGTAAAAGCATTGGGGAAAAACAGACAAAATACTAAAGTAAGTTAATTTTACTTTTTTTCATTGATTTAATCAACGAAAAAAGCAATATGGATGCCTCCTGGATACGAATACAACACGAATCCTTGATAACGACAGGCCATTGATTCCGTC
>CAYHFB010000136.1:0-8900 GCA_964355695.1 uncultured candidatus Brocadiaceae bacterium | reverse complement strand
AATGTTCCTACGGAACAAAAAGCGGAGGAACGAAAAGATGTGTATAAACATGTGGGCGTTGCCCTGGGCTATCTTATTGCGCCCCTTTGGGGCTATTATTGCAAATACGATCAGACCGATTTTATGCGTTTTTCGTTTCTTAACTTAACACCTATGGGCTAAAGCCTCGCCCTACAACGGGCTCTTCCTCTTTAGAATCTCTTTTACTTCTGCATCTAAACCGTTTCGCCACTCGCGGTATCTTCTGGAAAAGGGGATGTTTTTCTTTAACGTTTTATACAAATAGAGAATCCGCGACTCTACCATCAGCTTCGCAAGGCCGGTGTTATCCTGCATGTAGGTATCTAGCAACCGAAATATTTTATCTTTGTTCTCGTACAATTTTTCGATGATGTCTATCACGTGCGGCATATCGGGGACAACGTTACGGGAAAGAAAGGTTACAATAACGTCAGAAAAAGCGAGGATATCGTCGTCGGCGGAAATGATAAGGGTTGCATTGTGGTCGATGGCGTGCAGCTTCCCGTCGGTCGTGAACAAGACGTTTCCCAGGTGCCTGTCGCTATTGCCTATCACAAAATCAAAGATCTTCAGCCGGTCAAGGCCTTTTTTTTCCTCCGGGGTGAATTTCTCGATTGCATATCCATCCTTCGCGTCGTGAACCCAGTCTTGTACTGAGCCGTCGTACCGGACGTTGTTAATCGTATCGTCTATCACCATGGTTTTTGGTATCAGGCCGAGCCCGATAATCTTGTCGATTTGATAGGCAATAGCCTCCCGAATAGGGGTATCGGGATTTTGTGCCGTCCAATAATGCCGGATGTCGCACTTAAACATCACCGCGCTACCGTCCTTAAAAATGATTTTTTCAGGCCCTCGCGCCACGCCCTGCGGGCGGTCGTACACGATATGGTCGATCTCGCGGTCTTTTATGCTGCCGAAAATACCTTCCCGTGTTCCTTCCTCAAGCATCTTATTGCCACATTCCGTGGTTGCAGGCGTATTTTCGTTGGCCATAAATAACCTCTTTTATAATCCGCGTCCACTCGCCTAAAGCAGCGGCGTGTCTTGTGTTTTATTCCCGAAAACAGAATGAAGCTGAAACTTCCGGTACAGGCTCATTCCTGAACCGGCGCTTGGGAATGAGAGAGAAAATGCCGGTACCCTAAGCCCTCGCGGTTCAATGAAAAACATCATTGATAGTGGAGGCGTTTAAGATTTTTTCGCCCCACGTGAGAAGGGTGTCGCTATCCGCAGCCTCTATTTTTTGTTTTACCTTTTTGCTAACTTTGCCGAACTTTCTTTCCATCTGCCGAAACAGCATTGTTGTTTCTCCTTGTTGCACACCTCGCCGTACGCCTTGTTGTACGCCTTGCTGCATACCTTGCTGTACGCCCTGCTGTATACCTTGCTGCACGCCCTGCTGCACACCTTGCTGCATACCTTTTTCAAATCCTGTTTCGAATCCTATCCGCTCAATACTCGACACGTATCGCATAGTCTTCTCCTTTTCATACTCACTCAATTCTCTGGCAAATTCTCTTTCTAACTCTTTCGGTAAAACCAACAACCAATCAATAAAACAATACAGTTCTACAATATCCTGCTTCTCATAGCCTCGTTCATACAGCATTCTGGTCAAACGAAATTTCCAGTGTTTCCGCTCTTGACCATCCTTTATTTCTTTGGCCTTCAGTTGAGCCATGACAACAATCGCAAACGGGTTGTTGTCCTTCTCCAGTTTAGTCCAATTTTCCACAAAATCCAATAGCTTGATAATCGGAAAGGTAAAATTCAGCTTACAACCCCACAGTTCCTTTTTATACTTGTTAGGTCTGTAGTTTTGTTCGTCGTCACACAAAATGACCAGGCTTACAACGTCAACTTTGTGCTTTTCCCAAATCCGGTGACGATAGACGTAAATCCTCTCCGCAAAATTGGTTTCCCGCGACGCCTGGATTTCAATATGAATAAGAACCCAGGCCAATTCCCCGGTTTTTAGGCAAACCTTGACCAGCTTGTCCGCGTACCGCTTGCCGACCTCAGCGTCCCTGGTAATCTTCTCCAGGGTATTGTCCATGAATACGGGTTCTTTACTCCAATCAATTTCATCGTAAATATGAGAAAAAAAGAACCTCATGAAATCTGGAAAATAGCTTTCGATTGCTTGTTTCCACGGTGAATCATATTGTGCTCGTTGAGCAATTTGCTTGTCTTTTGCCATTCTTTCATTACCGGTTTAAATAAGACCGTACGCCTTGTCATAGCAATTGTTACGTCTACATCAATCCGCAAGCCCGCGCAAACAAAAGGGAATTTCAAGCTACCTTCGCAACGCTTATCAGCAGCAGCACGAACCGGCACCGGCCGCCTTGTTCAGCGCGGCCATTAAGGCGACGATGTCCACCCCGCTCATACCGGCCGTCTTTTCGATACTGCCCGCGCCGCCGCAGCAGGAATCCACCTTGAACTTACTGAAAACGGTGATGGTCTTTGGATATTTTTTAACAACGTCATTAATAGTCATGTTTTTCGTAATAGGGTTATGTTCTGCCATTTTTCGATCTCCACGGGTATTCGGTTCCTAAAATAAAGGCGCGGAGCAAGTCCGCGCGCGAGAAAATTAATTATAGTGGCTGAGGGTGTAAATACAAGGAAAAACATGTCCGTTGCAAACTGAGGGCGTATTTTCATTTTGACATAAACAGCGGATTTTTGATACTATCGTACCTTATGCATTTACCAACCCTTCTCTCAAAGATACGCGCACGCTTTTCGGGACTGGATAGCGCTTCTATCCGGCAAGGGTTGCGCCACGCCTTCAGCACGGGGACGTCGCAGGAAAGCACGACGTTAAACGAAAAGGAGTTAGCCCTTGTTACGAAGCTGATTGCCGTGGTGCAGAAGAGAAGACTAACCATTCCTGCCTCGATGTTTCTTGAATGCATGCAACCGCTCAATTATATAGGAAGCCAGGCAATGGCCTTTTTCAGGCCGTTTCTCACCTTTGTATTCACCCCGGCTGACTATGATTTGTTTCAGGGTATTCTTGAAAAGAGGGATGGTATTAAAAAGATTATTGAGGAGTTGGAGAAGGTTTAACGTTTCGAGTTTCAAGTTTGAAGTTTCGGATTTCGGATTTCGGATTTCGAATTTCGAATTTCGGATTTCTGATTTCGAATTTCGGATTTCGGATTTCGGATTTCGGATTTCGGATTTCGATCTTTCTATTTTGCTTATGCAGCTCTTGTGCTGCGAGAACAATGAGGGTTTTACCGTGAACGTTATTATCGCTACCGATTGTGGAAGCACGACGACAAAGGCTATTCTGATTGAAATGAAGGACGGGGAGTACCGGCAGACCTATCGGGGAGAATCACCCACTACGGTTGAAGCGCCCTTTGAGGACGTGACACGCGGCGTCCTAAACGCCTTTGCTGAGGTGGAAGAGCTTTCCGGACGAAAAATACTGGACGGTGAAAGGATTATTACCCCCGCTAGCGGAAACGTCGGCGTGGATATCTACGTTTCCACCAGTAGCGCGGGTGGCGGGTTGCAAATGATGGTGGCAGGCGCCGTAAAGACGATGACGGGCGAAAGCGCCCAGCGCGCCGCGCTTGGGGCAGGCGCAATCGTTATGGACGTTATTGCGTCCAATGACCAGCGGCTACCGCACGAAAAGATCGACCGCATCCGGCACTTAAGGCCGGATATGATCCTCCTTTCCGGCGGCACGGACGGCGGCACCGTCACCCACGTGGTTGAACTGGCTGAGTACATTTCCGCTGCAAACCCAAAGCCCAGGCTCGGTATGGGCTTTCAACTGCCCGTTATTTACGCCGGTAATAAAGAGGCGCGTGAGAAGGTAAAAGAGATTTTGGGCGAAAAGACCTCCCTGCACATTACCGACAATATCCGCCCGACTCTTGAGCGGGAGAACCTCTTTCCGGCGCGGCAGGAAGTGCAGAAGCTTTTTCTCGAACACGTCATGGCCCAGGCACCCGGCTATAAAAAACTCATGTCCTGGACGGGTGCGCCCATTATGCCCACGCCGGGCGCCGTCGGGCTCATCATGCAGACGATTGCCAGGAAAAGCAACATCAACGTGGTTGGCGTGGATATCGGCGGCGCGACAACGGACGTGTTTTCGGTGTATGGCGAGGTGTTTAACCGCACGGTAAGCGCAAACCTCGGCATGAGCTACAGCATTTCAAACGTCCTGGCCGAGGCCGGGCTTGAGAATATCCTGCGATGGGTGCCGTTCGACATTGAAGAATCAGACCTCCGGAACCGGATCAAAAACAAGATGATCCGCCCCACCACAATCCCCCAAACCCTTGAAGAATTGAAGATCGAGCAGGCAATAGCGCGTGAGGCGCTCCGGGTCTCCTTTGAGCAGCATAAGGCCCTGGCCGTGGGACTCAAGGGTGTGCAAAGGGAACGCGACATCTCCGAGGCATTTAAGCAAGACGGCGCCGGCGACACGGTAATCGACATGCTGAAGCTTGACCTGTTGGTCGGGAGCGGCGGCGTGCTTTCCCACGCGCCTCGCAGGTCGCAGGCGATGCTTATGATGATTGATGCCTTCCAGCCCGAAGGTATAACGAGGATTGCCGTTGACAGCATCTTCATGATGCCGCACCTCGGCGTCCTCTCCACGGTAAACGAGCAGGCCGCTACGGAGGTGTTTGAGAAGGACTGCCTCATTTATTTGGGCGTCTGTGTGTCTCTTACCAAAAACAACACCGGCAAGCCACGGGAAAAATGTCTCTCGTACAAACTCACCATGCCCGATGGTAAAACGATAGAGGACGCACTCCCTTTTGGTGAGCTGCGCGTCCACCCGCTCGGCGCCGGGCAGTCGGCGGAGATCGAGGTCGTACCCGCAAAAAATTTCGACGTCGGCGCCGGAAAGGGCAAGCCCCTTACGAAAAAAATCTTTGGCGGCGTTGTTGGTGTCGTCATCGACACCCGCGGCAAGCCCATCGCATTTGCAAAGGACAAGGCGTCGAGGGTCGCGCAACTCCGGCAATGGACAAAGGCCATCAACGCCTATCCCGAACAAACCGCGTAAGGTGGAGCGAAGCGGATCCATCAAATTACGAGTGTTCCTTGTGTTTAAGTGGTAAATTTGACCCGTTAAGAGAATAAAGAATGTCAGACAATGCCTGTATAACCCCCAAAGTACTTCAATGGGCAAGAGAATCCGCACGGATGCCATTAGAGACAGCCGCAGCCAGGGTTCACGTTGCCGTGGAGAAGCTTGTCGAATGGGAATCCGGCGCCAGCCGGCCTACCATCAAACAGGCAGAAACATTGGCAAAGGCATACAAAAGGTCTTTTGCTATTTTTTTCCTGCCCGAAGAGCCGAGAGATTTCACCCCTTTACAGGATTTTCGCAAAAAGAATGCCAAGCCGCTTGGAACGGCATCGGTATTTATCATAAGAGAAGTTCAGCAGAAACAAGCGTGGATTAGAGAGGTGTTTGAAAATAATAATGAATCTGCCCTCCCTTTCGTGGGTAAATTCTCTATTCGTGATGACCCGGTAAAAGTTGCCGCCGATATACTTGATACCCTTCAGATTAATAAAAATAAGTATTTGTTTGACGGTCCAATACGTGAATGGAGTAACAAGGCAGAATCAAAGGGGATTTTTGTATCAAAAACCAGTTTCATTCACACGAGATTAAAGCTGGACAGCGAAGAAATACAAGGTTTTGCCATTGCCGACGCATATTCCCCATTTATTTTTATTAATTCGGAGGATTGGCCTGCCGCGCAGCTCTTTACTCTGGTTCATGAACTTGCGCATATTTGGATTGCAGAGTCCGGTATTTCCAATGAAATTGAACCAGAGGTAAAACACAAAGGAAAAACACATCCTACCGAGCTGTTCTGCAATGAAGTGGCTGCAAATGCTTTAATGCCTATAGGAGAGATAAAAAAGTTGGACTCGTCAGTTTTTAGTTCATTTCCTGAAGTTTTGAAAACTTCCCAAAAACTAGGGGTAAGCTCCTTTGCCTTTTTGGTTAGACTACTCAATCTGAATATCATTTCATCAGCCAAACACCATGAACTAAAAGCATTGGCTGATAGCTCTTTTAAGGATTATTTACAGGGATTGGAGGAAAAGAAAGCTAAACAGAAAAAACAAAAAGGGGGCCCGAATCCTTACTTGCTGCGATTAAATAAAAACGGACGATTGTTTACCCAGGTGGTGTTGGACGCCTTTAGGGGCGGTTTTGTTGAGCCAACGCTGGCAAGCAGTTTGTTAAATACGCATATAAATAAATTTTCAAAACTGGAAGCTTTCCTCTAATTATGAGAACACAGCATAAAAAGTATTGTTTGGATGCGAATGTGCTTATTCGGGCCTGGCGGGACTACTATGCGCCAAGGTTTTGCTTGAATTACTGGGACGTCCTTAGTGAATTAGGCGCTGAAGGCAGGATTTTTCTTCCGCAAATGGTGTATGAAGAAATAACCAGAACGGATGACGATTTGACAAGTTGGTTAAAAAAGAGCAGAATCGCTGAGCATAAAATAGATGGCCCGGTTACTGAATATTTAAAAAAGATTTACGCCGCAAACCCGGCGCACAAAAACCTTGTAGATAATACCAGAAACCGTTCTTTAGCCGATCCGTGGGTGATTGCCCATGCCTTAAAGGAGGATGCCGTTGTTGTTACCAAAGAAGAAAAAGTAACTGCGGTCAACACGACCAAGATTAAAATACCTAATGTTTGTAATAATATGGGGGTACGTTGTATAAACGATTTCGAGTTTGTTGCAGAATTGAATATTCAATTTTCCTGCCATATTCCCTGATGAAGAAGGCATGGAAAAACCCTTCAAATACATTTCCCCGTTCAATTCCTACCGCTAAAATAATTAAAAACCCTTGCAATATACCTCATTTTTGCTATAGTGATTTTTAACGTGTTCTGCAATTCTTTACGAAATAAAATGACAACTATTCACTATGGGTTAGGAGGTGTAAAAGGATAATGGAAGCGCCCCGCAAACAGTCAAAAAAATTCTGTCTTGTACTTATAAAACCATCGCATTACGACGATGAAGGGTACGTCATCCAGTGGTATCGCTCGGCAATCCCATCGAATTCTATGGCGGTAATATACGGGTTGGCGTTGGAATGCGCCGAAGAGAAGGTACTCGGTCCGGACGTAGAACTGGAGATTCATGCCTTCGATGAGACCAACACGCGCATCCGCCCGGCGTACATCGCGTCGCTTATAGAAAGCGCCGGATCGGGGATGGTAATGTTGGTTGGCGTACAGTCGAACCAATTCCCGCGCGCCCTTGATATCGCCGCCCCTCTGCGCCAGCGCGGTATTATGACGGCAATCGGCGGTTTTCACGTATCGGGTACCATTGCCATGCTTGCCGAACGGGAGGCTTCCGTGCTCAAGGCGCAGAATATGGGTATATCTCTTTTCGCCGGTGAAGCCGAAGGCCGCCTCGCACGGGTGCTGTGCGATGCCGCCTCCGGGCAGCTTGCGCCGCTTTATACTTACATAAACGACCTTCCGGACATTGGCGGCGTGGCAACGCCCCTGATGCCTGCGGAGCGGGTTTATTTGACACTGGGCGCAACGACGAGCTTCGACGCCGGGCGCGGCTGTCCTTATCAATGTTCGTTCTGCACCGTCATTAACGTTCAGGGGCGAAAATCGAGACGCCGGACGCCGGACGATATTGAGCATATCGTCCGCACAAATTTAGCGCAAGGATTGAATTCGTTTTTAATCGCGGACGACAACTTTTCCCGTAATAAGGACTGGGAGGCGATACTGGACAGGCTTATTCACGTGCGCGAGGTTGAAAAGCGCAAGATCACCTTCACGATCCAGGTTGACGCTATGTGCCACAAGCTGCCGAACTTCATTGTCAAATGCGCCCGCGCAGGCGTTAAGCGCGTCTTCATTGGGCTGGAGAACATCAACCCCGATAACCTGCTCAGCGCGAAAAAACAACAAAACAATATTACCGAGTACCGCAAGATGCTGCTCGCCTGGAAACGGTCGAAGGTCATCACCTATTGCGGCTATATCATAGGTTTTCCCGCCGACACCCCTGAAACGATTATGCGCGACATCCGCATCATTCAGAAGGAACTGCCGATTGATTTGGTGGAATTCTTTTACCTCACGCCACTGCCCGGTTCCGAAGACCACCGGCGCTTATATGAGACCGGCGTTCCCATGGAGGCCGACTTGAACCAGTACGACCTCAACCATATCACGACCGGGCACCCGCTTATGACAAAGGAGGTGTGGGAGAAGACGTACATCCGCGCCTGGGACGCATATTACACGCCTGAGCACGTAGAGACGGTACTCAGGCGCGCAAAGGCTACCGGCTCCAGCCCCGGCAAGACGCTGTTCTATATGGCCTGGTTCAAGGGTTGCATCAAAATTGAAAAGGTACATCCAATCGAAGGCGGCTTTTTGCGTTTCAAGTACCGGCGGGATCGCCGCCCCGGGCTTCCACTGGAACCTGCCGTGCTGTTTTATCCCAAATACTTTGCCGGAGTGCTCTGGAAGCAGATACGGTGGATCACGCTTTATATGCGCTTGCGGATGATTTATTATAAGATCAAGCGCGACCCGAATTCCCGCAACTACACGGATAGCACGCTGGAGACGGTGGTTGACAGCGAGGTTGAGACACGAGAAATGTTCCAATCAGAGAGCGCCCAGGCCTACGTGACCCAATCGCAGCAGCGTAAGTAGCGCAGGCGTCCCGCCTGCGGTACCGGGTCTTCAAAAACAGCAGGCGGGACGCCTGCGCTACAAACAACAAGGCGCCGAAGGCCTAATTTATTTAATAACAATGATGGGGGGTTTTTATGAAAATGAAGCATCTCAGGAATGGGAG
>CAYHFB010000135.1:0-8951 GCA_964355695.1 uncultured candidatus Brocadiaceae bacterium | reverse complement strand
AAATTGGGGGCTTCATTTCCGGGATTAGGCTTTAATTCAACGACGTCCAGACCCACTACCACCTTGTTTTGATACACTTTTCGCAAAAAATCTATGGTTCTGTACCAACCTAGTCCCCCTGGCACCGGAGTTCCCGTTGCAGGCATTATGGATACGTCCAAGCCGTCAACGTCCAACGTTACGTAGACATGGTCTTCCAACGTTTCTAATGCGCCTTCGTGCCAATCGTCATTGTCGTGAGTATCTTTTGCATAAAATACCGCAACGGATTCTTTGTTCTTTTTTACAAAATCGGACTCTTCTTTCGATACAACACGAACGCCAAAACTGGTTACCTTGCACTTGAGGTCTTCCACCATTCTTCTCGATACGCTTGCATGGCTATAGCGAGTACCGCCAAAATGGTCCATGAGATCGAGATGCGCATCAAGTTGCAGCACAGACAGTTTTTTGTATTTCTCCTTATAGGCCTTCACCATCCCCTGAGAAATGGAGTGTTCCCCGCCCAATGTTACCAGGAACTTATTGTCATTCACTATAATGCGGCTGGCACAATAGGTGGCGTCAATTACCTTTTTCGGATCGGTATGTATCTCCTCGACGGCCAGCGTGCCTGCCGTGAATATCCCAGCGGTATAAGCATCTCCTAATTCATCATCGTAAGGCTCCACGTTTACGGAGGCGTTTAAAATTGCATTTGGGCCAAGCTTTGTCCCTGTCTGATAAGTAGCCGTTCCATCAAAAGGCACTCCCATAACCACAACCCTGGATTTTTTGTAGCCTTCGTTTTCATTCTTGTAATCGTTAGGAAATGCGCCAAATTGTAGGGAACTCAAGAGGTATTTTCTTAGGTCACTTAACATCTCAAACTTTCTGGAAATGAATTGTTTTGAACTCGTTTAAACATGTTCCCAAGCCCCAGCTTATGAACATGATTGTAATAAAAACCCTGCGTTGCGTCAGAAAACGAAATCTTCAGAAAAGAAATGAGGCAGGAGCTTCTGGTACAGACGCATTCCCAAGCTGGAGCTTGGAAACGAGTAGTGCATATAAAGCAAAAAGGGCATCTAACATCAGATGCCCTTTTTAGCCTCTTTATTAAAAACGATAACGATGATTCAACTATCGGTTATCTCTTCTCTTCTTCAACATTGCAGCGCCAAACATGATTACGGCTACGATTCCGATGATACCGCCAATCATGCCTGCAGCGCCCTTCCTACCTTTTGCAGCTAGCATCTCATCAACCTTCTTGCCTCTCTTAAGCGCAATGGCCTGGCTTTCCAGCCTGTTAATGCCCTGGTAAACCTTCGCTGCGCCGTACCACCAGGCGATGTCCTGCTGTCCGTGCGCAACACCCTTCCAAGCGTGCGCTTTGTCACCGAACCACATGTTGGCATAGGTAAGTTCGATCTCTGACGGATTATTTTTCCCCGTCATGAACAAGCCATACAAGCCAAGTATAGGTCCGACAACAGGCACTTTGCCGCCCGTAGTCTTAAATGCCTTGTAAACGGCATCACCTAACAATCCTGGGCCAAGCGCATCGGCAAGGATATCACCAAGAGGGAAGATGTCCCTTTCTTTAATAGGTACGTCAAACTCATCGTTTGCTGCAATATCGTCCACGATGCCTTGCGCCCTGTCCTGCAGTTTCCACATTTCAAACATGAAATTATCAAGATTTTCACGATACAGTCTTGCAAATCTTGGGCTATGACATTTACTGCACACGGCAACCCACTGCTCAGACCTCTTCTTGTTATCCGGTGAATACACGTCCAGCTTGTAGTTTAACGGCGGCAAATTTATGCCAAAAGGATAATCCTTAATTGACGATTTGTATTCTATACCTTTCGGAGGCACCGTTCCCATTCTCCATACACCCTTTGTAACCGGATTATGGGCAAACTTGCCGTTACCCTGGTCGAAATGACAGAATTGGCACGTTGGCGTCCTGTAATCTTTGCCGGGTACAACTTCCGCTAAGGGTTTTTCCCAATCCCAATGCTCCCCTTCCATGTGGTAAATGTAACCCATCTTTGATTCACTATACGACTCTGCATCTGGATGATCAAAACCCATGTGACAGCTCATACAAGCCTCAGGTCTCCTACCTTCCGCTGCTGCAAACTTATGCCTTGAGTGACATATATTGCAACGATCTGTTGCATGGCACAGGTCGCAACCAAACTGCGCAGCCGGATATCCTCTCTTGAACATCTCCGGATACCATGGTGGAATAACGTTTGCGGCCAACCCATCAATATGATTCGGGCGACCACGCTCTGACTCACCCATAAATTCTGTTGTTTGCTGTGGATGACACTCGCCGCAAGTAGCAGGAGTAGGCATGTGTAATTCCTTGTGATCTTTCCCGTGGCAATCGCTACAGGTAACCTCTTTCAGATCTCTTCCGATCAACCTCTCTATCTGCTGAGTTTTGTCGGCTACTCTGGCATTCTTCCTAAGATTCGCATGTGTTGAATCTTTCCAGTCATTTACAAAGCCAGGCGTTACTTCTTCGTGGCATTTTACGCACTCAGTCGGTTTATACTTTTCCAACAACTGGTCATAGTATACGCCATCCGGCCTGACGTAATGTCTCACCGGGAACCAATACATCTGCAACGGCACTGGCTTATACAAATTCTGCCACGGTCCATCGCCTTTCTCCAAACCCACGTTCGTGGTAAACCAGTCCTTCAACGTATCGTTCGGATAGAGAATATCATAATAACTCGTAGCCTTCTTTTGCAGCTCCTTCAATTCAGCGTCAGATTGAGCCTGAACGCTCCCTCCATACAAGCTCCACATCAACGGGGCAACGAGCAAAATCGAGCCCAATTTCCACAATTTCATTGTAAGCCTCCCTCCCCTAAAAATTGCAAACTTATTAAGAAATCACTATAAATTTTCTAGTAAATCTTTGGCAAAGACTTTGACGCGCCACCCTTCTCAGAACCACCCGTTTTGTAAGGGGTCGTATGCTGAGGAAAGAACCATTCGTCCGAAGCGCCTCTCTCCTGGAAAAATTTAAGCCGCATCTCATGCCCACGTGAGTGGTGACATGGACCGCAAATGTTATACGGTGTGCCGAAAGTGCCTACTTTGGCAATTTTCTGACCCTCCGGCGCTTTCCCTATATCCATGAAGTAGCTAAAAACCTCTCCGGGACCATGACAAGCTTCACAAGTTACCCCTTCTTCAGAGTATTTGCCGGTCGCTTCGTCATAACCGGTTGTATGGCATTTTAAACAGGACTTCCTGTATTCCTCATTACCGGCAATGTAATCAGGCGCTTCTTTTACCCGTTCAAAAGTTTTAAACTTGATTCTTTGCCATCTCTCTACGTGAGGAGATGTCAGCCCCTTATGGCATTTAATACATTTTTGACTGCCAACGAAAATGGCCTTATCCCCTGTAATAGAATATTTCCTAAAATCTCCCATTTCAATCCTGTTGTTAGGGTCTGCCTCTTCAGGGGTTAATGTTGCCAGCTCACTCCAAAATTCAAACATAGGCTCTGCACTAACTACCCGCTGCTCCATCTGTCTCTTATGAAAGAATATTCCTTCGTGCGCAACCTCTTCACCCAATGCCCTGCCGATTCCTCCGTGACAGACGGTACAACCGTATATATCAAAAGGGAATTCTCTGTTATTGGGGTGCGTTGCCTTCAGCTTCTCTTCGTCAATATGACAGGTCGTACACCTATCGACCTTATTGCCGTTTTGCCTCTTTGACCAACTAAAATCACCTTTTAAGAGTATCTGCTTTACCTCGTAGGTCGGTTTCCTGAATGCTGCAAGCCGTTTCCCCAGCATTTCTTTTTCTTTTACCGAGGTAGCCGCGTCATACAGATGTTCTACTTTTTCCGCCTGTTCAGCGTAATACTCTTTTTGATACTTTACCCATTTTGGGTTGAATTCAGCATTAATCCACATCATGCTGCTCCCAAAAAACAGGGCGCTCAAAACAAAAAATATCAACCTTTGTACACTCATAATTCATCCATTCTGGAAACAAAATATTTCCGCATTATAAATATTCAGATGTTAATCCAAGGTGTAGCGATTATGTACTTGACGTTAAACGCTAAACGGAAGACCATTTTTATAACCGTAGCGATCATGGTTAGAAGCAGTCCCATCGTTAACGAGTACCGTATTACACCCAACTTTTGGAAAAAATCTTTTTTCACAAGCGCAGGGATAGTCATTCCCAGAAAGTAAAACCCACACACAAGAATGACCCCCAATGGCAACGGTAGATTATGCAACGGCGGAGGCGTTGGGAAATCGTGCGTCCATTTTTCCCATGGCCAGAAGAACGCCCAGAACGGCCCACGAAGCGCTGTGCCTATGTATATTAAAAGATACCACAAGACATAGCCCGCCATAAAGACCGTTATAGAAAACTTACGTTCTTTGTAACAATAATAGCCATTTCCCTTGGGATTGTTGTCCAGGTAAGGTATCATAATCAATCCAACGACAATGAGCGAAGGAAGAGCGACACCAGCAAACCAAGGGTCAAAATACACCAAGGCTTCCTGAAGACCCAAAAAGTACCACGGCGCTTTAGCTGGATTCTCCGCCTGACCCGGATTAGACAATTCTCTCAACGGAGCATCGGTAAAATACGAATAAACAAGCAGCCCAACCGTTACAAAAATAGCCGCCAGGAACTCTTTCGCGACCAAGGTGGGCCATGTAAACACCTTATCGTCCTTAACTGCTACAACTCCTCTCTTCTCCTGCCTAACTTCCATGGAACCACTCCTCAGAAATATCTTTGTTAAATCCGTTACAAAAATTATTTTGCGGTCTATTAACTATAACGGACCTGAAATACCGCCGTCTTTACGCACACGCCAGAAATGCACCATCATCAGCGCAGCGGCGATAACGGGTATTCCCACGCAATGCCACACGTAGGCTCGCAACAAAGCCGGAGCATCAATCATTGTGCCGCCAAGCAAAGCAAAACGAATGTCGTTATTTGCCTTCATACCCAATATGTATGAAAAGGGGCCTTCGTGACCAAGCAGCGGTGTTGCACGCGCCATATTCGTACCTACCGTAATAGCCCAATAACCCAACTGATCCCAAGGCAACAAATATCCGGTAAAACTTAACAAAAGTGTTAAAACCAACAGCACCACACCAACGACCCAGTTAAATTGCCTTGGTGGTTTATAAGAACCCGTTAAAAACACGCGCAACATGTGTATACTTACGGTAATAACCATTGCGTGCGCACCCCAACGGTGCGAATTTCTCAAAAAACGGCCGAAAGGCACTACATACATCAGATCAACAATGTCCGCATACGCCCTGTTAACGTCCGGGACGTAATAAAACATTAGCAGGATACCCGTTATCGTTTCAAACAGAAATATGAAAAACGTAATCCCACCCATACACCACGTAAAACGTATCTTTGTGCCATGCTCTCTTACCTTGGCAGGGTGCAGATGCAACCATAGGTTGCTAATAATCTGTAGAACCCTGTTGCGGGGAGTATCCGCGTAACCATGCCTAAACACGGATCTCCAAATCTCATTATCAGTTATTAATTTTATTAATTGTTGCAGTAAGTTCATTTGAATATCCCTTTCATCGTTTCACTTATTCCGCTATTTCCTCCCCTCATAACAAAGATAGCCCCCCTCTATCCCTCCGTTTCTTCTAATACTTTATTAATCTCTTCATTCGGCTTCCAAAGCACACGCTTTAAGGATATTACGTTAACCGGACAATCTTTACAATTGCCACATCGTATACAAACATCGGTATACTTTATCACGATACCGTCCTTCGTAATGAACGGCCTATACGGCTGGTCCTCGTTGCTGACGTCAACCTGCTTTAAAGCCCCTACGGGACAAACCAGGCTGCATCTTCCACACAGTACACAGTCGTTCGTCTCAACGTTAATGCTGAGGTCACATTTCAAACACCGCATCGCCTCTATCCTGGCCTGCGACTCAATAAGGCCAAGTTCAACAAGGTCAAACGTTCCCTTCCTGTCATCCATCGGCAACATGTCCATGTTTTGGCGTGGTACGGCGTCGTAATTTTCTTCCCTAGCATCAATGTCACTGTCTATAAGGGTAACCCAAACCTTCTTTTGCGGTTTTTCCGGGGATCCCCCATTTAAAAAGGTATCTATCGATTTCGCCGCGGTGTGTCCCTGAGCAATGCACTCGATTATCGTACTTGGACCCAACGTCACGTCGCCACCGGCAAAAACACCCTTTTTACCGGTTGCCAGGTTATCATCCGCAACGATGGTACCCGTTTTGGTTACACCAATTCCGTGATCATCACCAAGGAACTTCAAATCAGCCTCCTGGCTGATGGCGGTGATGATACAATCAACATCAATTATGAATTCGGAATTAGGTATCGGCTCCGGCCTTCTCCTGCCGGTGTTATCCGGCTTGCCAAGCCTCATCTTGATGCACTGAAGCCCCTTCGCCTTCCCATTCTCGGTAATAATTTTTATCGGGGCAGACAGGTAGTGGAATTTAACGCCTTCATGCTCGGCTTCCTCGATTTCCCACGACAACGCAGGCATCTCTTCCCTGGTTCTCCGGTAAACAATAAAGGCCTCTTCACTTAAACGTTTCGCCGTTCTAACAGCGTCGATAGCGGAATTTCCGCCGCCGATCACCGCCACCTTCTTTCCAGGACTCCTCGTATCGCCGTCATTTACCCTCTTCAGAAACTCCAGGCAGTCCATTACGCCCGCAGTTCCCTCTTCACCAGGGACTTCAAGCCTCTTGCCCTTTTGTGCGCCAACGGCTATGAAAACGGCCTTGTATCCGTCCTTAAACAAATCGGCAACACTCTTTCCCGGTTTTCCAATAGGTGTGTTTAGTTTGATGTCAACCCCACGCGCCACGACGTGGCTGACGTCAAACATAATCTGCTCACGGGGTAACCGGTAAGAAGGAATCGCCCACATCATCATTCCACCAACCTGGTGTTCCTTTTCATAAACGGTAACCTTGTACCCCATACCCGCGAGGTCGCTGGCGGCAGTAAGTCCGGCAGGACCTGCGCCTATAATGGCAACCTTTTCCGCTCTGGCTGTTGTTTTTGGGGGGGGGATTCTTACTTTATTTTTGTAGATATAATCGGTAACAAAGCGCTTTAAGGCATCAATTGCGACGGGCCTGTCAAAATCACCGCGCTTGCATTTCGATTCGCAGGGGTGTGGGCAAACGTGTCCGCATACGGCAGGGAATGGATTGGTTTCTCTCATCAACCGATAAGAATCCGCATATCTGCCCTGGCTTATCAGACGTATATAACCAGGCACATCCATGTGCGCCGGACACCGGTGTTGGCAACGAATGTTCCCTTGTAACCAGTCCGAATCTACAAGCACCCGCATGCCTTGCTGAGGTATTGTTGCTTGAGTCATATTTTATAGCCTTATTTTAAAAAGAATTAAATGTAAAAGCATAACCTATACGACCAGTTCGGTCTCAAGAGGCACTACCTTGCTGGTGTCAACAACAAGCTTGCCCGCATCATCCAAAACAACTTCAAAGTGATCCAAAGGTCTTGGGGCAGGGCCAGCGAAGTTTACGCCATTCCGGTAATACTTGCTTCCGTGGCAAGGGCATTCAAATATGTTCTTTTCCTTTGAAAATTCAACCGCGCAACCCAAATGCTGGCAAACCACAGAAATCGCTTTAAAACTGTTGCCGTCACGCACAACAAAAATCTTTCTCGGTTTTAGCGTAGTAACCGAATTTTCCATAAACGTCTTCGGTTCTCCCACGGCAAACCTTGGAGAAGGCTCAAAGAGTACCTTGGGATAGAAAAACCCTTTATATCCCATGATATTAACCAAATAAGCCCCGATGGTCGTAAAGAACAAACCCCAGCCCGCTAACGACAAAAAATTCCTTCGCGAAAACGTAAACCAAATACCGCTTTTGCACTCAGACGTGTAACATTTGTCTTTTTCCTTCGCTTCCATAAATATTCTTCCCCCCCGCTGTTGAAGAAAACCCTTCTCTAAACCACCCCAAAGTTAATATTTATTTTAGTCTCAATAAAATCTTCACTTCCTAAAAAACCCAAGGTCGCATCTTATATTTATCAGTGAAAGAAGTCAAGGATATTTTATTAAAATGCAGATATTTTTCACGTTTTCTTCACTAATAAACGATATGCGCCCTCCTTGTTTTCCACTTTGATAATTTTATGACCCTCCTCCTTCAAACTTCTGGGAACACTCCGGATAGGCTCTCCATCGTCCAAAATTATTTCTAATATCTGGCCGGAATCCATCATTTCCAACTTGAGTTTGGTTTTTACAAAATTAATAGGGCAGAGAACACCCCTTAAGTCAATGCTGTCGTCAGGAACGGTCTTTTCATCGTCTGCCATACGGAAAACTCCACCATTTTACGTAAAATTTCTCGAAATGCGACTAATTCAATTACGACTTTATTTCTTCCTCTTCAAACTGCTTATTTTCTTCGCGAAACACCCATGACCGAACGACCGTCTTCTCCCCTTTTTCTACTGCAACGATTATATAAGAAAACCAGGAACAGGCATGTTCCGTGTCATAGAGGGAAGGTACGGCAGGGTGATCCGGGTGGGAATGATAAACGCCAATGATTTGCATACCGTTTTTCGTGGCCTTTTTGTCAACCGTTTCAAAATCACACCGATCTATAACAAACCTGTCGTGCGCCCTTTCAAAATTTCTATTAGGCACGGGGCAAACCTCCACCACCCGCTTTTCCGGGGAATTTGTGCCGACCAAAAGGCCGCAACACTCCAAAGGATAACTCTTTTTTGTCAGACTCTCTATATAGCGAAGTTTCTCACTATCAACGCACAGCAAAATCAATTTCTCCTGAATGACCACTCCGACAAAGCAACAGACCAACTAAAAAAACCTAAAAACCACAGATT
>CAYHFB010000134.1:7764-9017 GCA_964355695.1 uncultured candidatus Brocadiaceae bacterium | reverse complement strand
AGCGGATGGCATGGACAAATGCCGCTTGCCTGCGCCTTGTGTCGTTGATGGCGTAGAATGTGATTTGTTATTTACTCGAATACGATATTTGCAGGTTAAGGTAATAAATATCAATGGTTCAAAGAAGAAAAGCCAGGGTAGTTAATGTTGGTGGCGTCCTGATTGGGGGTGACAACCCCGTCACCGTGCAGACGATGGCAAAGACGCATACCGAAGATATTGACGCTACGGTTCGGCAGATCAAAGAGCTGGAGGCGGCTGGATGTCATATTGTGCGGGTGGCGGTGCCAACCATCGTTACGGCCAAGTGCCTCGGCTTTATTAAAAAACAGATAAACATTCCGCTGGTAGCGGATATACACTTTGGGCATCATCTCGCCCTTGAGGCGATTGCCCAGGGGGTTGATAAAATACGGATAAATCCGGGCAATATGAAGAACCGGGAAAAGCTGGAAGAGGTCGTGCGTACCGCGAAAGACAAGGGTGTGCCGATCCGTATTGGCGTTAATTCCGGCTCTGTGCGTACGGAAGGAGACCATCAGGCGCTTTCTCCCTTGATGGTGAAAACCGTTATGCAATACTGTGAACACTTTGAGTCCCTGGGGTTTAAAGATATTGTGCTGTCGTTGAAGGCGTCCGACGTGTCCTCAACGCTCAGCGCCTACCGGTTAATAGCGACCCAGTGCGACTATCCGTTGCATCTGGGCGTTACGGCTGCCGGACCTCCAAGCCTGGCTACCATCAAGTCGGCGATAGGCATTGGCGCCTTGCTTTCGGAAGGCATTGGCGACACCCTGCGGGTCTCCTATACCGGCGCGCCGGAATTAGAGATCAAGGCGGGATACGACATCCTGGAAGCGCTGGGACTCTATAAGAGCAACCGAACGGAACTCATTTCATGTCCAACCTGCGGTAGATGTGAAATAGATTTGGTTAACATCGTAGAGCAGGTCAGGCAGCGCCTGCCGAATGATAAAAAACACCTCCAGGTAGCAATCATGGGATGCGTTGTGAATGGCCCTGGGGAGGCGCGAGAGGTTGACATCGGCATTGCCGGTGGTAAAGGGTTTGGGTTTCTCTTTAAAAAGGGTGAAAAGGTGAGAAGGATACCCGAAGCCCGGATGGTGGATGAACTTCTGGAAGAAATAACAAAGATGCCGTAGCTCAGACCTTCAGGTCTGATGGATGTAGTCTCTATGTACGGTTGCCAAGCACGAGGAAGTAGTTTCCAGCGTGCAGTGCAATGCGAAGTC
>CAYHFB010000134.1:2416-7664 GCA_964355695.1 uncultured candidatus Brocadiaceae bacterium | reverse complement strand
TGTGAGCTGTAGGGACACGGCGCCCGTGTCCCCGCGTTATGAACACAAAATAATCCGTTGAAAGCCTCATTTAAATTAACTCACAGCCGTAATATTATGAAAAACATCGTTGTCCTCGGTTCAACCGGTTCTATCGGAACAAACACCCTTGAGGTGGCACGTAATCTAAAAGACAAATTTCGCGTGGTGGGGCTCTCGGCTTATTCCCGATGGGAACTACTTGCCGAGCAGGTCGATGAATTCAAACCCTTATATGTTGCACTAAACGACGCCCAACTCCTCGATAAATTTACCAGCCGCAATAACCACAAGAAAACCAGGATATTAACGGGAAGCGACTGTCTGAAGGAAATGGTTTCAAACCATGACGTGGATATCGTGGTCTCGGCGGTAGTTGGCGCGGCTGGCTTGCAAGCGGCTATTGCCACCTTGCAGCAGGGCAAGATACTTGCGCTGGCCAACAAGGAGTCGCTGGTTATGGCTGGTAACATTGTAATGTCGTTGGCAAAAAAGAATCAGATATTGCCGGTAGACAGCGAACACAGCGCTATTTTCCAATCGCTTCAGTCGGGCAGGCGCGACGAGGTCAAACGGGTTATCATCACTGCATCCGGCGGCCCTTTTTATGAGTATCCTACCGATAAACTCCCCGATGTAACCCTTGAGCAGGCGCTCAAACATCCTACGTGGCAGATGGGACGGAAGATTACCATAGATTCTGCGACCATGATGAACAAGGCGCTAGAGATAATCGAGGCAAAATGGCTATTCGACTTGAAAGTTGAGCAGATAGACGTGGTGATCCACCCCCAGTCAATCATCCATTCGATGGTGGAATTCTGTGACGGTTCGGTAATCGCGCAAATGGGGATGCCCGACATGAAGGTGCCGATTCAATACGCGATGACATTTCCCGAGAGAAGCCACCTTGCCGTCAAGCCATTCGATTTGTCCAAAATTGGAAACCTTACGTTTAAAAAACCGGATATGGAGAAATTCCCGGCGTTGCGGCTGGGTTATCAGGCAGCAAAAGAGGGAGGCACACTGGGCGCAACCATGAACGCCGCTAATGAGGTTGCCGTGCAGGCCTTTCTAGACGGTCGGATTCGGTTTACTGATATTGCAGCATTTGTAGAAAAGGTGATGAGTAGCCACCATTTTATTAAAAATCCTTGCCTGGAAGATATTTTAGCAGCGGATTCCTGGGCAAGAGAGGAGATTAAAAAATGTCTTATGTAAGTGAATCAACCAATGTACTCCAGGTCATCCTGGGCATCGGCTTATTAATATTTATCCATGAACTTGGCCATTTCCTTGTGGCAAAAAAAATCGGTGTGAGGGTCTACACCTTTTCATTGGGATTTGGGCCTGCAATACTGAAAAAGAAGTGGGGAGAAACAGAGTACCGCCTCTCTCTGGTTCCGCTAGGGGGATACGTAAAACTGGCGGGAGAGGGTCACGATGAGGAAAAAACGGGTGCGCCGTGGGAGTTTTCGTCCAAAACTCACGGGCAGCGCGCCGCCGTGTTTGTTGCGGGTGTTGCGCTCAACGCCGTCCTGGCCTTTATCGCATTTATTGTCGCCTTTCAGGTGGGTGTGCCTTTTATCGCCTCTGAGGTTGGACAGGTCACTCCAGGCTGGCCCGCATGGCAAGTAGGGATACAGCCGGGGGATAAGATTGTAGCGATTGACGGCAACAAGGACGCCGATTTTGAAGACCTCTTCACTATCGTCGCCTTAAGCAACCCAGACAAGGGGGTTTCTCTTAAAATCGAACGGGACAATAAGACCTTCGATGTATTGGTTACTCCCAAATACGACGCGGAACATGGCTTCCAGCGTATCGGGATTGCCCCCGCTACCGACCTTGAGATAGATAAAATTTACGCCTACGAGAATAATGATTCCCCAGCCAGGGACGCGGGTTTTCTGGTAAAGGATGCCGTGATTGCAGTAAACGGCAAACAAATCTCCACGGAAGAAGAGTTCCGTGAGGCTGAAATGACAAGCGCGGACAAGGTGATGTCCGTCACCGTCTTGCGGGATAACAAAGAAGTGGAACTAAAAGTGACCCCTTCAAGGGCAACGCGATGGATGCTGGGAATTTCCTGCGCAACGGCCATCCTGGATGGGGTGAAGAACAACTGTCCGGCCCATACGGCTGGTTTTTTGAAGGGTGATGAAATTCTGGAAGTAAATTCAAAACCGATTACAGGCTTTACCGAAATAAGAAAGACAGTCTCCGAATCAACGGACGACCCGGTGATCTTTACCGTTAAAAGAAACAATGCCGTTATCTTGCTCACCGCTTCTCTTAAGGATGACAAGGCGAAATGGGAATTTCTGGAGGGGCTTACGCCATTCTATGGGCTGAAGGTTGACTCCCTGGTGGAATCGTTTCCAGCCGAAAAGGCAGGGCTAAGGCCGGGCGATAAAATCGTATCTCTGAATGAAAAAGAAATCATTGGATGGAACAGCTTCCTCCAAAAGGTCATGACGAGCCAGGGGCAACCAATGGTGATAGAGTGGTTGCGGGGAAACGAGCGGTTCGTTTCTACCATTGAACCTCAAAAGGACGATAGAAGCGCACTCGGACGTATCGGCATAAAATTCAAAGAAAAGATGGTTCTCAGGCAATACGGGTTGTTGGGCTCATGCGCCGTTGGTACGAAGAAGGCCATTATCAACGTCCAAAGATTGTATCTAACCCTGAAGGGGTTCTTTTCACAGCGGCTCTCAACCAAGAACGTCGGCGGGTTTATCCTCATTGCGCAGGCCTCGTATGAATCGGCAAAGGTAGGCTTCGGCAAACTGTCCTATTTCCTGGGGATTTTGAGCCTCCAGCTTGCCCTTCTGAACATACTGCCCATTCCAGTGCTTGACGGAGGCCACTTATTATTCCTTGCCATCGAACGCATCAAGGGTTCCCCGGTGAGCCAGAAAACCATGGCGATTGCGCAGTATTTCGGCTTCGGCCTCATCATTTCCCTGGTGATATATGCCACCCGCAACGATATCATGCGGCTGTTGACGCTGTAATCAATGGTTCGGTTTTCATTCTTGTGCTAGCCGTCCGTTAAAGTTGAAATTCACCCTGCGATTCCGGATGTGAACACAAAAACAGAAATGGTCTGGATATTGCTTATGAATACATGGCTTAATAAAAATATCAGAAAGTGGCTGGCCGTCGCCCTTGTGAGTGTTTTCCCTGTTTTCAAACCGGCTCCGGTATTTTCCGAAGAGGTATTGATTCAAGAGCTGGAAAAGGATCAAAAAGGGGCTGAAGGCGTTGTGCTGTCACCGGAAAAGAAGAAGACGGTTCAGGGGGAGATTGAATGGTTACAGGCAGAAGCAATGGTATCCATTGCCACAAGACACGAAACCCCGATAGATAAAGCGCCGAGTATTGTCACGGTAATAACGGCAGAGGAGATAAAGAATTCAGGTTATCGAACTTTTTCTGAAATTTTACGAACGATACCAGGGTTCGAAATCTTCAAAGAGGCAGACTCCGGGGACGTTGTTTCGGTCGTTAGGGGGCTCGAAGGCGGCAATAAAATAAGGGTAATGATTAACGGACACATGGTAAATAATCCGTTGCATGGCGATGCCTTTGACAACTTTGATGATTTTCCGATACGAAACATAAAAAGGTTGGAAGTCATAAGAGGCCCCGGTTCCGCCATGTATGGCGAAAACGGATTTCTCGGGGTGATTAATATTGTCACCTTTGAGGCAAAGGATATTGATGGCGTAAAGGTCAGCAGCGGCTACGGGAGTTTTAATACTTATGAGGAAGACACGGTATTCGGAGAAACATATCAGGATATAGCTATCTCCGGGATGGCTCATTACCGGCAAACCAGTGGTTTTAATGGTAAAATCAAAAGCGACAGCCAAACAGTAGTTGATAATCGGTTGGGGTCAGCGGCATCGTTAGCACCGGGAAATGCACACGATGGCAGGCAGGAATACGACATGCATTTAAAGGTTGATTACAAAGACTGGTACTTTCAGGGATGGTACAGCAACAAAAACCAGGAACCCTTTGTTGGCCCGGAATTCGCGCTTAATGACGGAGTGAACGTTGAAGAGAACTATGTGTTTGGTGAGGTTGGTTATAAAAAGACCTTCGAAGAGCGATTTACTTTGAAGCCCAGGATATATTTCGACCAGTTTGATAATAGCGCTTTTGTCGATGCACTGCCGCCAGGCACGGTAAGCGATACGAATGGGGATGGGATAGCCGATAAAATGTATCCTTATGGGTTCATGGGCAAGGGTAAGGTGGTTGAAAAGGTTGTGGGAACAGAGATCCCGCTTGATTACCAATTATTTGATGGAAATATCCTTACCCTGGGGTTGGAATACCGATTAACAAGTCAAACCGATGTGCAATTTTCAAGCAACTTTGACCCGGGCTCGATGGAGCCGCTTGGGCGTATGCAGGATTTTTCCGATACGTATCCCTTTATGAAAGAGGCCACGCGGAGGGTTGAGTCCGTTTATTTGCAGGACGTTTGGGACGTTACCAATACCATAAACCTTACGTTGGGGGTAAGGCACGATCGATACAGTGATTTTGGAGGCGCGACCAGCCCCCGCGCCGGTGTAGCATGGGCGTTTATGAAGAATGCGTCGCTGAAGCTGCTTTATGGAGAGGCCTTCCGGGCTCCCAGTTTTGAGGAGATGTTTGCTGAAAACCAAAGCACCATTCAGGGAAATACCAATCTGACTCCTGAAAAAATCAGAACCTATGAATTAGGGTTAAGTTACCGGTTTAATAAACATGTCGCAAGCTCGGTCAATTTGTTTGACAACAAGTGTAAGGATATCATTTCACTCTCTGTCCCTGAAACGGATAGCCTGGCTACGGAAGTAAATAGCGGACATGCGCATATCCGGGGTATAGAAGCGGAGACGAAAGTAGATATAACCAAAGGGACTTACGTTTTTATGAACTATACCTGCCAAAACACCGATGATAACGACAACGATGCGCCTTTACCGTTTATTGCAAACCACAAAGGCAACGTTGGCGTTAATTGGCACAGTTGGGAGTATATCAATACCAATCTAAGCGCCTTTGTCAGCGGAAGGCGTACCAGGGAAGAATATGATTCCAGGTCTGAGCTGCCCGCCTACATGCTCTTAAACCTTTCCGTTATTGGTAAAGAGTTTTTCAATACGATGGAAGTGCAGGGAACGGTATTTAACATACTCGACAAGGACTATAGCGACCCCGGCCC
>CAYHFB010000134.1:0-2316 GCA_964355695.1 uncultured candidatus Brocadiaceae bacterium | reverse complement strand
ACCCCGGCCCGGAAGGACGTTTTTTATCGGGTTGAATTATAAGTTTTAGCGTATGTTTGTGCAAAGTCAGGCGATAGCGCCGGGCTTATGGTAAACCGAACGATTTGCCCTGCGTAACAACACATTTTTTGTAACTCTCTATGCGTTTTGACATCCGGCCATATTATAGTGCGCTGCTTTTCCACGCAGCGCAAAAGCTCAGTACCGGTCGTCCTCCGGGCAGATGCGCTCATTTGCCCAACGGCTTTTCCACTGCCTCGATTTTGCGGTACCTTTACGAGGCATTTACCAAAAGGACTTTGTTGTTATTTTCCTTAATACTCTTCCCTTGTCTTTTCCTCTCTTTTAGCGCCTTTGCCGGGAACAAGCTGACCATATATTTCTACAATCCGGAAATCAACATCAACAACTTCGCCTCGTTAAAAAAAGAGTTTGACACGTACCTTTCTGCTTACGGCGAGTATCAATTACAACCTTTCAGCGAACGGGAAATATTTGAGAAGGTTGCCGTGAGCAAAAACGACGGTATCTTTATTATCTCCAGTTGGCATTACAAAAAATTAAAAGAAACCCTGCCCATAGAGCCGGTATTAGTGGCTGTCTCCAAGAACAAGTCCACGTGCAGGAAAATACTATCGGCGAAAAAGAACATTAACAATCTCACTTCACTGAAAAACAGCAATATCGCTTCAGCAAGCAGCGAGGATTATACCAGAAATATCATTCAACAAATGGTTGGAGATACCGGCGACGGTATTGTGCGCTCCGTCAAGGTACTCTCGGTGCCGAAGGATATTGATGCGCTGATGTCGGTGGGGTTCGGTGTGGCCGAAGCGGCGCTTACCACCGAAAACAGCTTTGCCAAATTGGCCACAATTAACCAAAAGCAGTACGAAATGCTGAAGCAGTTGTCGGTAAGTGAAGAAACGTTGCTTCCCATTGTTGCCGTTCCTAAATCACTTATCAATGAGTGTGAACAGTTGTTAAAGGTGCTTGAAAAAATGGGTATGACTCCCGAGGGGAAAAACCGACTGAATATGCTCGGATTTGACGGATGGAAGGTCTTAACTGAACAGGAAAAAAGAATCTTAGGAAAATGATTACGCAAGCGCTAAAAATAATACTGATGAGAAAAGGCATGATGTATCAGGGCAGAATATTTTATCCTATTCTGGCGGTACTGATATCTCTTTTACTGCAATTGCCTCGTTCGGAACCGTTGTTTGCAGAAACGGCTTCAGGAAAGGTCTTGATTCTCAATTCCGATATGTCGGTTTCCAATTATGCCCTGGCGCAAACGGGATTCAAAACGAAAGTAGCCGCCGTCAACGGAGAAATGGACCTGGGAAGTAAATGGGTTGACGAATCGAACGTCAGGAAAACCATAAACAATATGAACCCTGACGTTATCTATTGTATCGGTTCCAAGGCGTATCTGCTTGCCTACGAATTTGCTGAGAATAAAAACATCGTATTTTCTTCTATCATAAACTGGCGCCGATTGCCGATGGGGAAAAATACTTACGGCGTCTCCGTAGAACTGCTCCCTAGTATGCAACTGACGCTTTACCGTTATTTCTTTCCTGAAATTACTAAAATAGGCGTTGTTTACAGTAAAGATTACAATAAGGAATGGCTGGATACCGTTATAAAGAGTGCTAAAGACGTGGGCATTACCATATTCAAGAAATCCATCAGCAAGCAGGAAGACGTCGAGTCTGCCCTCAGAGAACTCCTGCCGAAGGTGGACGCGTTCTGGTTGGCCCCGGATCCGATTGTGATATCAAAAATAGAATCTGTCGGCGAAATGTTTAAACAGTGTGATAATGCGGGAAAGCCTGTATTAGCCTACAACGAGGCATTTGCCGATCTCGGGGCAACCTTAATTATTTCTGCGGATATCACCACGATGGGCGGGCAAGCCGCCGGGATAGCGAGGGACCTGCTCTCCGAGCAAAAGAGAGACGAAAAAACTCAAACCCCTGCCGGCACCAACGTAATCCTTAATTTGAAACAGGTGGAAAAATACAAATTAAAATTAAACGAAGACGCGCTGGATTCGGTAAATCAGATTATCAAGTAAGGACTTGTCCGTAAATAACCAGATTGTATAGGAATGTTTCATTTTATTTATGCGGGTTTGCGGGCGGGTGATAATGTAAGTTTGTTGGCGATGGTAAGATAGAGTGATTGTAATTGTTTTGTGTCTAAGCGCTAATTCAAAGACTGCTGGAGTTGGACGAATACAGCCCCGGAGGGGTGGCCTGTTTGTAGAATAGAGAATCTAAACACCGCAAAAGCTCCGTAGGAGCGACC
>CAYHFB010000133.1:0-9020 GCA_964355695.1 uncultured candidatus Brocadiaceae bacterium | reverse complement strand
ATATCGAACAAGGAATAATGAATGCCGAAGGATAAGAAAACTTCATAATTCGAAAATTCCTTGTTCGATATTCGTTATTCATCACACCGTTAAATTAATCCGTAATTTTAACTTAGCGCTTATGGGGCGTTGCCCCGGGCTATGCTGTTTAGCCCCTTCAGGGCCCGGAGAAACAAGGGTTTGGTGGTGATTATAACTTTATTATTTTTAACACGCAGGGGCATTCTCCCCCCCGCTCTATCCTGAATGCCTTTCAGGCCTGACATTTAACTTCTTAACCATGTAACACGGGTATAAAACATGTACGACACACCAATGATGCGCCAATATAGCGATATTAAACGGCAACATAAAGACGCATTGCTGTTTTTTCGCATGGGGGATTTTTATGAATTGTTTTTTGAAGACGCCAAGATCGCATCCAAAATACTGGGGATAACCCTCACCTCCCGTTCCAAAGGCGAAGGCGCCATACCGATGGCCGGCATGCCCCACCATGCCTCCGAATCTTACATCCGAAAGCTCATCAAGGCGGGGTGCCGGGTGGCAATATGCGACCAATTACAAGACCCCCAGGACGCCAAGGGCATCGTAGATCGCGGCGTAACCAGGGTTATTACCCCCGGAACCGTTACGGAAGACACCCTGCTGGAGGACAAAAGCAACAACTACCTGGTTGCCGTGCTGGTGAAAGGCGGCGTCCTGGGATTATCATGGATCGATTTGTCAACGGGCAGGTTCGAGGTGGAAGACGTAGAAAGCGGGCGTCTTTTCGATGAATTTGCCCGGTTGAGTCCCTCCGAGCTGCTGCTGTCCGAAGATACGGCAAGGAACAACACCTCCTTTATGGACAAGCTTCGGGGAGAGTCCAACGTGATGATTACCTCCCGCCCCGACTGGGAGTTTTCAAGAGACACCGCTTACCGGACGTTGCTGGAACATTTCGGAACCACGTCGCTGGAAGGCTTCGGATGCGAGGGGCTGGACCCGGCCATTGGCGCGGCAGGCGCGGTAATCCACTATTTGAAGGAAACCCAAAAGACATCCCTGAACCATATCGTTAAACTCCAAAGATATCAGACCAACAACCGGGTGCTTATGGACAAGGCGACACAACAGAGCCTTGAATTGACACAAACCATGCGGGCGCGCGACAGGGAGGGCGCGCTGCTGGGCGTGCTCGACCAGACGAAGACGCCTATGGGCGCGCGCCTGCTCAAGGAGTGCCTGATCAGCCCGTTAAAGATAACCGCTGAAATCAAATACCGGCAGGCGGGCGTCTTTGAGTTTGTGGAAAAGGCAGAATTGAGAAAAGAAGTACGCGCCATCCTGAACAGCATCTACGACGTCGAACGGATTTCCACGAAAATAAGCTGCGACCGGGCAAACGGGCGCGACCTTGTCGCCCTAAAACAATCACTCTTAAAACTACCGGCACTCAAGGACCGTATGGGGTTTTGCGGCTCTGAAATTCTGGCAAGCCTGGAACAACTGATAGAAACCCTCGAAGACGCCTGCACCCTCATCGGCACGGCTATTGTGCCTGACCCGCCCCTCACGATAAAAGACGGCGGGGTAATAAGAGAGGGCTACCATGCGGAACTTGACGAGCTGAAATACATCAGTAAAAACGGAAAGAGCTGGATCGCCAACTTCCAGGCGGAAGAAATAACACGCACGGGGATCAACTCCCTCAAGGTGGGCTACAATAAGGTGTTCGGGTATTACATTGAGGTTACCAACATGAACACAGACAACGTCCCTCAAGCCTATATCCGGAAACAAACCCTGAAGAATGCGGAACGGTTCATCACCCCGGAACTCAAGGATTATGAGACAAAGGTGCTGACGGCCGACGAACGGGCGAAAGACCTGGAATACGACCTGTTTGTCCAAATCCGCAAACAGATCGCCGCCTTTACCCCGCAACTGCAAAAGACATCGGCGGCAATCGCCATGATCGACGTCCTGTCCTCCCTTGCCAACCTTGCCGTGGAAAACCGGTACGTGATGCCGGAGATTACCGACGGGCTGGAACTGAAGATCATTGATGGACGGCATCCCGTGCTGGACCGAAGGCCGGGCGGCGACGGCTTTGTACCCAACGACATCCGGTTAGACGGCGTTCAGGACTGCATCATGGTGATCACCGGACCGAACATGGCCGGGAAAAGCACCTACATCCGCCAGGTGGCACTGCTGGTGCTGATGGCGCAGATGGGCAGTTTCGTCCCTGCAAAAGAGGCGGTTATCGGTGTGGTTGACTGCATATTCACACGGGTAGGCGCGTCCGATGAGCTGGCAAAGGGACAGAGCACCTTCATGGTAGAAATGAATGAGACGGCAAACATCCTGAACAATGCCACCGAACGCAGCCTGATCATTCTGGACGAGGTAGGGCGCGGCACCAGCACCTTTGACGGGGTCAGCATCGCCTGGGCAATCACCGAATACATCTACCAGCACCTCCACGCCCGCACGCTATTTGCCACCCATTATCACGAACTTACGGAGCTAGCCCTGCTCTTCCCCGGCATTAAAAACTATAACATCGCCGTAAAGGAGTGGGGAGACGAGATTATCTTTTTAAGAAAAATTGTGGAAGGCGGGACGGACAAGAGCTACGGAATCCACGTCGCCCGGCTGGCGGGCATACCCAAAGAGGTAATTCAAAGGGCGCGTACCATTTTAAACAACCTTGAGGCCGCAACGCTCGACGTACACGGCAAGCCAAAATTCGCCCCGCTCAAAACGTCCCATGACAAAAAACCGGCGCAGTTGAAGCTTTTTGTGTCAAAAGAGGACGCGATCATTAACGAAATCAAAAAACTCGACGTCACCACTATCGCCCCTCTGGATGCCCTTAACAAACTCAACGATTTCAAAAACCGCCTTCTTTAGCTCAAGCAGCGCATGCTTCCAGCCTGCATCAGTTTAATGGTACAGAATTCCCGGCAAAGGTGGCATGGGACGCAATCAGGGAAGAAAAGACGCTTCGATAAGAAAAAACAGTCCCCAAAAAGTAAAACGAAAATGATTTCCGTTCCAGCAAAACCAGCATTCAAAAAAACCTCGCTTGTTTTAAGGCTATTTAAAGCATATTGCAGGCTTCTTTAACAACGCTTTCAATCCCTATCCGGTCTAAACAGGACAGAGACAGGCAGTTTTTTCTTACGTCAGGGGGACAGGGGCTGCAGGGGCGTTTTTTATACAAGATGGTTACCTTTTCACCTCTTGGCCTCCATATTTGAGGGTCGGTGGGGCCGAATAGGGCTATGGTTGGTGTTCCTGCGGCGGCGGCCAAATGGGTAACGCCGGAGTCGTTTCCTATGAAGAGGCTGCACTTTGCTATGATGGCGGCCAAATGAGGTAGCGGCAGTTGATTGGCCGTGATGAATGTGTCACCGATTTTCAGGTGCAGCTCTTCGATAATCTTGTCGTCTGCCGGTCCTAATGTTACCAGGAACCGCGCATCCATATCGCTGCTGAGGCGGAACATCAGCGCCGCGAACCGTTCCACAGGCCAGCATTTCTGCCTGCTTCCGCTGCCGGGATGAATGGCAATCAGGGGTTTTGAGGAATCCACGGCGGCGTCTTTTATAAATTTCTCACCAAAGCAAAGGTCTGCGTTGTTTAAAAATACCTTGGGGATGATGCTTTGACAGGTGAGGCCCAATGAATCCAGGGATTTTAAGAGATAATCGGTAATGTGGATATTTTCGGAACAGGCAGGGAGGGGTTCCCGGTGGATGATGTGCTTCACGCCCGCTTTTCTCAAGTTGTGTGCAAACACCTGCTCCTTGTCGGAAACAAAGGAAAAAACGAGGTCTACACCCTCAAACTTTTTTATCAGGGACGGCGGCAGTTCAGCGTTATGAACGAAGAGGAGGGCGTTGTCTGCATGGTCAAACCGGCTGACGACATCGGCGTAAAAACGACCTTTTGTTATTTCCAGAAAGGTTGTATAGCCCATAATTTCGATATGGGCGTCTGGAAAATGATGGCGAATGGCGCTGAAGGTGGGCAGGGTAACTATCAAATCGCCCAGAGCGCCGGGGCGAATGATTAAGATGCGCTTTACTGGTGGCCGGTAGTGATGCAATCGAATATCGAACAAGGAATAATGGATGCCGTAAAGAGTATTAGAGAACGTTTGATCCTGAAGAACACGGAAGAAATTTTGCCGTTAGGATTATTCGGACAGCGTATCGGTAAGAAAATTTCATGATTCGAAATTCCTTGTTCGATATTCGCAATTCAACACACCGTTAAACAGCCCCGGTATGCCGGAGATTTTCCTTGTTTTACCCTTCGCCTTTTTTCTTTTTTATCATCTCCGTGACGCTTTCAAAGAATTTGGGATTCCCATCGGCTGCGGCGCGTATCTTCGCCTCGGCTTGGATTGTTTTAACGTCCATGAACTCGCCCATACACTCCTCGGCGGATTTGCACCATTCAACGCAGGTGGGTACCTTGTCTTTAAAAATAGTGGTGCTGCACTTGTAGCATTCGGCCTTTTCCTCATCGCTCCACATTTCCACCACGGCGCCGCAATTGTGGCACTTCCGGTCTATGGGTGTTGGGGATGCATTTCGAATACTGCCCGGGCATTTTACTTTACTCATGTTATGTATTCTCCTTCAGTTTGGGTTTGATGTAATGTTTTAATCGTGTAGATTTCAAAGCTGTTGTAGGGCGACCCTTTAGGGTTGCGGTACCTGGTGCGTGTTCAACCAGTTGCAAGGCTAAAGCCTGGCCCTACGTGTTAAACGGTTAGCAAAATTCTAAGCCAAAGCGTTTCTTTGGTCAAGAATTATTTAAACACGGTGCGTGATAAATGGTCACTGCAATGTGGCTGTGTGCCCGCGTAGCTGCGGCGTAACCGCAGAAACGCCACCCAACAACATCAAACCGGTAAAATAATATTTTCTGTATTTTTGTTTCATTCGCAGAAATAGTGTGTATACTTACAAATTGTGATTTCCGTTGGCGAGCTATTCGCGGATGGAAAACTGGTGTGTTTTTAAGAAAGTTTATTACGAAGGAGATTTCGATGTACGTGGAGAAATGGAGGAAAAAGAATAAAATCTAAATCCTGCAACGACCACAGTTCCGCCCGCGCTAAAAGCGCCGCGTAATTTGACGTTTGCAAGGAACACAGTTTAACGCACACAAAACGGATACTTCACACAGCGGCAAAAACCTCAATAATACAGTGACCAGCATCCGGTCGATCCTTTGGAAAACCAGCGCGCTACCGCGCTAACAAGCATTCGAATGCGTTTTCAGTTTAAAAGCGTTGTTAGATCTTGTTTTTTTTCTCCCTTTCTCCTCGATGTATTTCTTCCAGCTCGTTTGAGTTTGGAAGTCCAGCCTGTATTTTAATCATTTATTAAGGAGTTTCAGTGAATTTTAAAAAATTTAATTTTCATCCAACCATCGAAGCCGGTATCGAAGCGGTTGGCTACACTACCCCTACCCCGGTTCAAGCCCAATCAATACCATTAATTCTCGAAGGCAAAGATATTCTGGCGCTGGCTCAGACCGGCACCGGCAAGACGGCCGCATTTGCGCTGCCCATTTTGCAACGCCTGACGGAAGGGCTGCGCGGCCGCATCCGCGCACTCATCATTGCGCCTACCCGTGAACTTGCAGAGCAAATTCACGAGGCCATTGGCGGGATTAGCAAGCAGACGCGATTGCGCAGCGTTACCATTTACGGCGGAGTGCCTATAAATCCGCAAATTCAAAAAATGCGGAAGGGCGTGGAAATCGTGGTGGCGTGTCCAGGACGTTTGCTGGACCACATTAGGCAGAAGACGATTAATCTCTCCAACCTGGAAGTCCTCGTCCTTGATGAGGCGGACCGTATGTTTGACATGGGTTTTATCCCTGACATCAGGCAGATTTTAAAGTACGTACCCAGTCAACGGCAGACGTTGTTTTTCTCAGCGACCATGCCGGCAGATATCAAACTCCTTGCGCACGACATTCTTCGTGATCCGGTGACCGTTCAGGTAGACCACGCGGTACCGCTAGCTACCATATCGCATGCGTTGTACCCGGTAGACCGCCAGCAGAAAACGGGGTTATTGATGGAGATATTACGACACACGGACACGGAGTCGGTACTCGTCTTTACGCGCACCAAACAACGCGCACGGCTTGTGGCGCAGCAATTGAAGAAGGACGGCTATAATGTGACTTCACTGCAAGGCGACATGTCGCAACGCAACAGACAGGGCGCAATGAATGGTTTCCGTAACGGTACGTACAAGATTCTTGTAGCTACGGACATTGCAGCACGCGGCATTGATGTTTCGCGCATTTCTCACGTTATCAACTACGACATGCCTGATACGGCGGAAGCTTATACGCATCGTATCGGACGCACCGGACGTGCAGCGAAAACCGGCGACGCATTTACGATTATTACGAGAGAAGACGAGGCTATGGTACGTGATATTGAGAAGGTGCTTGGCTCGCGCTTGAAGCGTTGCAAGTTGGAAGGTTTCAATTATACGACACCGATATCGACCGATTTACCTTCCAGCCGTTCAGCTCAACCAAGCCGCGGTAGGCCATCATTTGGAAGGAAGCCCACGGCACGCAGAACGGGTTTTAGCAGTTCTCCTTCCAGATCGGCTGCAATACCAAGAGAATCAAGCAGACGCGCTACCCCGATCCGGCATGCAAAGTCTGATACGGACTCCATGCACAGGGAACCAAGCAGATATGTTGCTCCGTTTCACCATGGAAAGTCAGATTCGGCTGCAATGCCCAGGGAATCAAGCAGACGCGTTGCTCCCATCCGGCATGCAAGGTCTGATACGGACACGATGCCCAGGGAATCAAGCAGGCACGTTGCTCCCATCCGGCATGCAAGGTCTGATACGGACACGATGCCCAGGGAATCAAGCAGGCGCGTTGCGCCCATCCGGCATGCAAAGTCTGATACGGACACGATGCCCAGGGAATCAAGCAGGCGCGTTGCTCCGGTTCGACATGCAAAGTCTGAGTCGCCGGCAAGAAGGGTGGCATCACCAGCACGCCGTACGCATACACCACGCTAGAAATGCTGCCGCTGGCAGCAGAAAACCCATCGTCTGTAAATCATGTAAATAGATGCGGGTTTGAGAAGGTGTGGTTGCAAGATAGTTTATTCAATAAAAACTTCTTTTTTGTGTAAGTTTTGTTGAGTCACAAGAGGGCCAAGGAGGGTGTGAGGTAGAAACCACAATCTACTTCACACTTCCTAACCCGAACGAATCGGAAGAGAAGGTAAGAAATATCCGGCGTCACCGCACTATTTAACGGCTTATTGAATTACGAATGTCGAAGGACAAGAGAACCTTTAACCGTGAAATCCCTGGGAACCGCAATGAACGCCAATGCACGCTAAAAAGACAAGAGAGACACCTGCCGGGGCGCCTCTACTATTAATCAATGTGTGCGCATTTTCCCATTCTGTAGCTAAGCTAGCCCGACTTTACCGCGTTCGTAATTCCCCATCAGCATTACCCTCTTCCTTGTCGCTTGCAAATCCGCTGAGATAGCGTGTTTGCGCATGCCTGCGATCATATTTTTCTACCGTATAAATGTATGACATAATTATTGTTATCACTAATTACTATGCATGCCGTGCATAATAGGGTATTTGACATGTCTGTAAATATATGGTGTGACCTAACGACGTCAACTCTCACCAGGGAAATGATCAAGGGGAAACCGTACTACTACCCTGTCCCAGAAGAGTTTCCCTGGAATAGGCAATTCATAATAACCCATAATGGCTACATATAAAGTCGATTACGCTTGAAGTCTCTGGCGATATACCATATAATACAGCCTGACAATGTGTAGTCTAACTTAATAGCGACTTTATTGTATTGGTTCTGGAGGCATCATGAATTACGAACTATTAACTTTCTCTCAGGCACTTTCCCAGCAGCGCATAGGCAAAGCAGCAACTCTTTTTGGAAAGAAGATTGTGGATAAGATTTTAGGATACGCTCTTTTCCTTCTTGGTATGCACAAACCTGCAATTGCTCTTTTTTTAGACGCCAAGGAGGGATCCTTGCGTACTACAATCCACGCTTTACATACGCAAGGTCTGGCTGCTTTTGAAGATGGAAGAGCAAAAATATCCACGTTTATGTCTCCTCCTCCACTTAAAATCACCCCTTCTCTCCATGTGGATGACTCATGTGTCAATGTGGACTTGGGAATTAGCAACATGAACATCCAAATCCCCATTACGAACCGTAATCAGATAAAGGTTATTCTTTTAACTTTGTACAGTAACGGTATTCTTCCTTGCTCGGATACGGCACAAGCCCTTGGTCTTTCTGAAGACAGAACAAAAAAAATAGCAAGAATATTATCAAATCAAGACGCGCATAATATTTTTGACCAACGTTGTGGACAAAAACAAGACTATTTATTCAGCCCGGAAATTAAGGCCGAAATTATTCAGCAGTTCATCTTGAATTTGGCCAATAATGATAGTGTTTCCGGCGAACGAATAGCACAAAATCTGCAAGAACGTTGCCAACTGAAACTTTCGCCACGAAGCATTCTTCATCATTTTTCAAAACTCGGACTCAATCTTATTAAGGAGCCTCTTACCACAGAATTAGTACAGCTAAAAAAAACTCTCCACAATCCTGAAAAACTGCGCCAATAGCATTGCTTTGCCTTGCGTAAGTAATTCTTCCAAAAAAAGTTCAGTACCGCATCTAAAGCTTCTACTTCGAATGCAAATTAAGGCACTCCTGATATCCTGTTATTCTGTTCCTTTTATCGCATCAACATTGAGGTGTCACCCACAAACCGTAATTCATTGGCAAACACGTTGTGCCAACGCAGAGACTTTCGAGGACAAACTACGTAGCGGAAGACCTCCTCTCGTTCCTCCAGAAGCAAAGATCAGGCTTACCGCTTTTTATTGCCAGCATTCTCCCTTGCCTGGATGTTCTCGTTAGACTATACGTTGGGCAGAGAAATATCTTAATAATCAT
>CAYHFB010000132.1:0-9022 GCA_964355695.1 uncultured candidatus Brocadiaceae bacterium | reverse complement strand
AACGTCTTTACTCCACACGTTTTTTTAAAAAACCCGATAATTTACCCACTCGATTACCTGAAGAGCCAAAAGTAGTTTAACCAAAATAGACCCCAATCCGAACAAGTCGGAAGAGATATCAACCATCAATTTTCTTTGTTTTTGCTAAACTGATAACTTGATAGAAAAAGCAATTTCCTATCATCGCCTTATGAAGACCAAAGACTGATCCGATAAGATAATGAGTATTCCTCTTATTGATTTGGTTAAAGAAGACTTTTAAAGTATTATAAAAATGCTCATACCGGTTTAAAACGAATGAAAGACAATTTTATAGAATACCTATTGGAGGAATATTATGAAAATCAAGATTGTAGTTCACAAGGCAGAAGAAGGTGGCTATTGGGCAGAAGTACCCGCTATTTCTGGCTGTTTTACACAGGGAGATACTTGGGAAGAATTATTGCAAAATGTTTATGAGGCAATTGATGCATGCTTATCAGTGGAAATAGAAGATATTAAATTAACGCCCGAAGACAAGGTGTTGGAAATTGCTGTATGAAAAGTATTTCAGGCAAGCACTTGTGCAGGATTTTAGAGAAAAAGGGCTGGCAATTAAAAACCATACGCGGAAGCCATCATGTGTATATGGAAACTGGGAGGAAAGAACGAATAAGCGTTTCTGTCCATGGGAATAAAGATTTAAAAGTAGGTTTGCTAAGAGCAATCATGAAAATTGCTGAAATAGAAGAAAATGAATTGTAGTTGGTTGCTTGAAGAATGAGGTGCTTTTAAAAAGGAATGAAAAATGAATGCCAAACAGTTATCAGACGGAATTACCACTAATCCCGAAGTGATGGTTGGTAAGCCAACCATCAGAGGTTTAAGATGAATTGTAAAAATTTTTGCCGAAAACTGTCAAAATATTATTGGTAAAACACTAAAGGTAATTTTAAACACAAATTTTAAACCATGATTAAATGTGGCGCTTTACCTGAAAATATCAACCATTTTCTGCCCGACGTCCGTGAATATCTGAACAAACATCCGAAGGTGGTTTTTGCATATCTCTTTGGCGGCCTCGCGCGTGGCAGGGTTTCGCCTCTCAGCGACGTGGATATAGCTATATATCTGACAGATGAGGCCGATACCACACGGGAAAAGCTTGAAATCATGGGGAAATTGAATGACCTTTTGAAGACGGACGAAGTTGATCTGGTGATGGTAAACACAGCTCCGCTCCCTCTTGCCGCGAGGATAATCAGGCATAAAACAATCCTGGTGGACAAAATGCCTTTTGTAAGACACAAATTCGAATCCTTAACCATCAGGAAATATTTCGATTTTTCGAGAAAAGAAATGGACATCTTCAAAGGGAGGTATAAGCTTGGTCGATAAGGCGATTGTTATTGGAATATTGAGGAATAACCTTGATGATTTTACCGCTTATAGAGATACAATTTTGAGAGTCCTTGATTTATGAAAATTCTCGGTATTGACCCGGGCACACAAGTCGCCGGTTACGGGGTGATTGAAAAGGTGGGGTCGGCGGTGCGCGCTGTTGAATATGGCTCTATCAAGGTCAACAAGAACGACGTCTATTCTCAGCGCCTCAAGACCATCCATTGCAGGATCATGGAGATTATCCATAAGCATAAACCGGATCAGATGGCTATTGAGGAGGTTTTTTACGGGAAAAACATCAAGTCCACCATCAAGATCGGCGAAGGAAGGGGGATCGTCCTTTTGTGCGCTGCATTGGCAAATATCCCCATCACCGAATATGCGGCCACCGTTATTAAAAAGGCAGTTGTGGGCAACGGAAACGCGCACAAAGGCCAAGTGCAGCTTATGGTAAAACTCATCCTCGGACTATCGGAAACGCCGGAGCCGCAAGACGCCTCGGACGCCCTCGCCATTGCAATTTGCCACAGCCATAATCTCCTGCCGGGATATGAACCGAAAAAAACGTAAAAGTCTTGTGTTTGGACTTGACACTAAATACCCTTCTGTTATAATCCTGCTTTTTATTAGTAAGACTATTTTGTAACAATTCACCCACCTGCCAAAGCTCCGATACCCGATACCCTGTCAGGGTTTGGTGATCTGTTACATTTTTATAACTCTTTTTCATCTGCCGCACAGCAATAATAACTAATGGAAAACTCCATAAGAAAGGCAAATATACTGATAGAAGCAACTCAGTATATTCGCTCATTTAAAAATAAATTTGTGGTAATAAAGTTCGGCGGCGGCGCAATGTCGGGAGACGAGGTGCTGACCAGCGTCCTTCAGGACGTTGTGTTCATGAAAACGGTGGGTATGATGCCTATCCTGATACACGGCGGTGGACCTCATATCAGCGAGGAAATGAAGAAGCGGGGATTGCAGCCGAAGTTTGTCGAAGGGCATAGAATAACGGACATAGAGACCCTGGAGATCGCAAAAGACGTCCTTATCAATGACATTAGCGCCTCTATCGTAAAAAAGGTGATTGAGTTGGGGAATGATGCCGTCTGCATCTGGGAAAACGGCAACTGCCCTATAAAGGCGGAAAAATATTACGTTGAATCAAAGACCGGTAACGGCACTGCCAGAAGGCTGGACATCGGCTTCGTAGGCAAGGTAACGTCAATAGATAAGGATAAATTCCACCAGTTATGCAACAGTTGCACAATCCCTATCGTGCCGCCCATTGCTAAAGGAGATAATGGCGACATTTATAACGTAAACGCGGATAACGTTGCCGCGTTTATTGCAATGGCGCTCGGCGCGGAGAAGCTCGTGTTTCTTTCGAATACGAATGGGATCATGACAAGGCCGAAGGATACCTCTTCTTACGTTTCTACCATACATGAGGATGAAGTCCATGCGCTCATTGACCAGAAAGTGATCGGCGAGGGGATGCTGCCAAAGGCGCTTGCCTGTATTGCAGCAGTAAAGGCGGGGGTGAAGAAGGCTCATATTATTAACGGCATGGTACCGCACGCGCTATTGCTGGAGATTTTTACGGATAAAGGCATCGGGACGCAGATAATAGTCTAAGCCGGGCAATGTGTTTTTCTTTTTTAAGATCATTTAGGGAAAATTGATGAATACTCAAGAGATTAAAGATGTTTACGACCGTTATGTTATCCCCAATTATACCAGAAACCCCATTTTGCTGATAAAAGGAAACGGGGTAGACGTATGGGACGCGGAAGGGAAGCGCTATCTCGACCTCTTTTCCGGTTGGGCGGTAAGTTTGCTGGGGCATTGCCACCCGAACGTGGTTGCGGCCATTCAGAAACAGGCTGCGCTACTGCAACATGCGCCCAACATTTATTACACGGAACCGCAGGGGTTGTTGGCTAAGCATATCGCGGAAAGATCTTTTGGCGGCCAGTCCTTTTTCTGCAATAGCGGCGCGGAGGCTAACGAGGCGGCTATTAAGCTGGCACGTATCCATAACTCGGCGTCTGGAAGATTCAAAATAATCACCTTCTCCGACTCTTTTCACGGCAGGACGATTGCCACCGTCACCGCAACCGCGCAGCCCAAGTACCACAAGGGCTTTGCGCCGCTTGTAGAGGGCTTTTCCTACGTCCCCTTTAACGATTTTGAAGCATTGAAAAAAGAGGTTGATGATGGTACGTGCGCAATCATGCTGGAGACGATTCAGGGAGAGGGCGGAATAAACATTGCAGGCAAGGATTTCCTGCAGGCCGTCAGAAAGCTGTGCGACGAAAAGGGGTTGCTTTTGATTCTTGATGAGGTGCAGTGCGGCATGGGGAGAACGGGAAAGTATTTTGCCTATCAGCATTTCGGCATTGAGCCGGATATTATGACCCTGGCAAAGGCGCTAGGCGGCGGTGTAGCTATCGGCGCCATGACGGCAAAAAAGGAAATTGCGAAGAGCCTCATTCCCGGAAGCCATGCATCCACATTTGGGGGAAATCCATTGGCGTGCGCCGCAGGCGTGGCGGTGTTTGAAACCCTTGAGAAGGAAAAGCTGATGGACAACGTGGAAAAGATGGGGAAATATGCCCAGGAACAATTAAAACTTATGCAGAAAAAATACAAAATTATTCGTGAGGTGCGCGGCATTGGCCTTATGATTGGCATTGAATTGAACGTGAGCGGCGCGGAAATCATTAAAAAATGTATCCATGCGGGCTTATTTCTTAATTGCACCCATGATACGGTTATACGTTTTATGCCTCCATTGAATGTTAAAAAAGAACATATCGACGAAGGGCTGTCCATTTTAGAATCGGTTATCTCAAAAACTTAACTGAAGAGAAGACTCGTATGAAATACAAAGACCTCATTTCAATCGCAGACATTTCCCTGGCGGATATCGAAGAAATTTTTCACGTCACCAGGGTACTCAAAGAATGGCACAAGAAAGGCTACAACGAAAAGTGCCTGAGCGGGAAGATATTGGGGATGATCTTTGAGAAGAGCTCCATGCGCACTCGCGTCTCCTTTGAAGCGGCAATGCTACAACTGGGCGGTCACGCCATCTACCTGACCCAAAGCGACATCAATTTGGGGAAAAGGGAGACCGTGAAAGACGGCGCCCGGGTGCTGTCCCGCTATGTAAATGGCCTGGTAATTCGTACCTTCGGGCAGGAGATGGTTCAGGAATTGGCGCAGTATGCAACCGTACCGGTCATTAATGCCCTGTCCGATTATCTCCATCCATGCCAGGCGCTAACCGATATTTACACCATCAAGGAAAAGTTCGGTTGTTTAACCGACGTAAAGATATCTTATATCGGCGATGGAAACAACGTTGCGCGTTCATTGGGGCAAATCTGCGCTAAGTTAGACATTCCCTTGTACGTTGCCTCACCCAAAGGGTACGAGCTTACGCCGGACTTTATTGCCGAGACTAAACAATACGCGGGCGGCAATAACGTGATACATTTGTCTAACGACCCCAGAGCGGTTGCTAAAGACGCAGACGTGATTTACACCGATACGTGGGTAAGTATGGGGCAAGAGGCGGAAAAAGAATCACGCGCACAGTCCTTCAAGGATTTTCAAATCAATGCCGAACTGTTAAAATTAGCGAATAACGACGTCAAGGTAATGCACTGCCTGCCGGCGCACCGCGGGGAAGAGATAACGGATGACGTTATAGACGGCCCGCATTCAATTGTCTACGATCAGGCGGAAAATAGGCTTCACGTAGAAAAAGCCCTTCTAAAACTTTTATTGCATAAATAACTATGACCAGAGTCGATAATCGTACTTACAATGAATTGCGCCCGATCACCCTGCAAAGGCGCTTTACCAAATATGCCCCAGGTTCCGTCCTTATACAGTCAGGCAACACCATGGTAATTTGCACTGCCATTGTAGAGGAAAGCGTGCCTCCACACGTTAAAAATACGGGTAAAGGATGGATTACGGCAGAATATTCTTTGCTGCCCGCCTCCACCGCCGTTAGGGTGCCGAGGGAAGCCACCAAGGGGAAATTAACCGGAAGAACCCACGAAATCCAGCGGCTTATAGGCCGTTCCTTACGCTCCATCATAGACCTGTCGCGGCTGAAAGAACGCACCATCTGGATAGATTGCGACGTTATACAAGCGGATGGCGGCACCCGCACGGCGGCTATTACCGGCAGTTACATAGCGCTAGTGGACGCCATTCGGTGGCTGATGAGCAGGGATATGATTAAAGAAAATCCCATCCAGAACAGTCTTGCCGCGGTAAGCGTCGGTATTGTAAACGACGTGGCACTTTTAGACCTCTGTTACACAGAAGACGTTGCCGCCCAGGTGGACATGAACGTTGTAATGACCGGTGACGGCAAATTTATTGAGGTACAGGGTACCGGTGAAGAGTACACCTTTAGCCAGGAACAACTGACGGCCATGCTTGACCTGGCGAAGAAAGGGCTTTTGGAAATAACTGAAATACAAAAAAAGGCATTAGAAAAAAATATTTAATGGAGATCATTAATAACTTATGACACGCGAAATCCACGTAAAGACCATCCTTGTTGCCACTCAAAACACAAAAAAACAAGCGGAGATGCTTGATATCCTCAAAGACGTCCCCGGTGTATTGTTTCGCACTACGTCTCATTTTCCTTTCCTGCCTGAAGTGGAAGAAGATGGAAAGACATTCGAGGAGAATGCCATAAAGAAGGCCTCAACCGTCGCTAAGGCCTGTAACACCTGGGCTATGGCCGACGATTCCGGTTTGGAAATCGATGCCCTCAATGGGCGCCCCGGAATATTTTCTTCCCGGTACGCGGGCGCAAACGCGACTGACGATGAAAACATCGAAAAAGTGTTGTCGGAATTAAGAGATGTGCCAAAGGCAAAGCGTACCGCCCGGTTTATCTGCTGCATCGCCCTTGCCGGTCCAGATCGGGTCTTTTTCACCGTACAAGGCTCCTGTGAGGGCGTTATCACGGGGAAACCGAGGGGAAAAAAGGGATTTGGATATGACCCCATTTTTTTCGTTACGGATTACCACGTTACCTTTGCGGAATTGAGTCCATTCATAAAGAACAATATCAGCCATCGCGCACAAGCCTTGGAGCTGTTTAAAAAGAGGATGGCTTCACTGGTTGTACGCTAAACCAAGTACATCAGACAGGCGATAATGGTGTTCTTCACATAGCCAACGTCTCTCCCCGTGTTAACTTAAGAACCCTATAATTACTACCAAACCCTTGTTTTGCTGGCCCTGAAGGGGAGAAACAGCTTAGCCCAGAGCAACACCCATACTGTTTATACACAGCTTTTCACTCTCGTAATGAACTGGCCGTGCGAAGTAGGATCGTGTGTCGGGAAATCCAGATGTTTCGGGAAAACTTTTAGAGATGAACACGTGCTGTTGAAGTAATGATAATCATCTCCTTGTGGATTGGCTTGCAGCGACAGTAACCCGGCATGTTTTTACACTGGCAGGTCAACCATTTCCGGTTGACATTATGGTTTTTCTTCATTCCTCTGAGTAAGGAATTGTGTTATGACAAGTGGGGGCGCCTGTCATATCGGCATCTCAGGCATATATAAAGGTGAATTGAATTATGAGCAAATTAGACTTTATCTCCGAAGAGTTGGAAAAGCAAAAAGAAGCCGGCCTGCTGATTCATATCCGCACGGTTGAAGGCCCGCAAGGGGCTTGGATTGTTGTGGATGGCAAGAAGGTCTTGAATCTCAGCTCGAACAACTACCTGGGGCTCGCTAATCATCCGCAAATCAAGCTTGCCGCACAAAAGGCCATTGAAACTTATGGCGCGGGGCCTGCCGCAGTGAGGACGATTGCCGGGACTACAAGCCTGCATAAGGAACTGGAACGCAAGCTTGCCGCCTTTAAAGGGGTAGAAAGTACGATAACCTTTCAATCCGGGTTCTGCGCAAATCTGGCCGTTATCGCTGCACTCGTTGGCGAGGGTGACGTTGTTTTTTCAGATGAGCTGAACCATGCAAGCATTATTGACGGGTGCCGCATTTCCAAGGCAAAGGTCGTCCGTTATGGGCACGCAAACCCCGGAGACCTTGAGGGAAAGATATACGGGGAAATCAACGCATCCACAGCAACTTTACAGGGAAAGGGCGCCGAAGAGTACTCCGGGAGTAGAAGCGCCAGGCGTTTGCTCGTCATTACCGATGGGGTTTTTAGCATGGAAGGGGATATTGCTCCGCTGCCTAAAATTGTGGAAATAGCAGAAAAATACGGGGCTATCACGATGGTGGATGATGCACACGGCGAAGGGGTTCTCGGTAAAAGCGGCAGGGGCATTGTGGATTTTTATAACCTGCACGGCAGGGTGGACATTGAGACCGGCACCCTTTCAAAGGCATTTGGCGTCGTCGGCGGTTACATCGCTGGAAGCAGGAGGTTGACGGACTATTTGGCGCAAAAGGGACGCCCCTTCCTTTTTTCAAGCGCCATGACTGCGGCAGACGTTGCGGCTTGCATTGCATCGGTGGACGTCCTTGCCGCATCAGACGCCCTGGTTAACCAACTCAGGGCAAACACCACGTTTTTCCAGGAAAACATGCGTGCATCAGGCTTCAACCTCGGACAGACCAAGACGCCCATTACCCCCATTATGATCGGAGAAGCCAGGACGGCAAAGGAGTTCAGCCAGCGGCTGTTTGAAGAAGGTATCTTCGCCCAGGCAATCGGATATCCCTTGGTTCCCCCCGGCAAGGCACGCATCAGGGCTATGGTCTCCGCCGTGCATAGCAGGGACGATCTTGCCCGTGCTGTTGACCTGTTTACACGGGTTGGAAAATCATTGGGTGTTGTGTAACGGTTAATAGCAGAAATATTTTGACATTTGCCGTATCATGATGCCTAATATAGGTGATGCGGGATACGTGATGCACGATGCCCGGTACATGATTCTTGTATTCAAGTATCCTGCATAAAACGCACTAAAGTATTAAATTCCAATGTTTGATTTTTTGAGGATAGGTGCATGAAAAAATTTGTTACATCGGTTCTCGTAGTAATGTGTATGGTTGGCTGTGGCAAGAAAGAGCCTAAACCTTTGCAGACCCAAGCGGTTTCCGTTGAGAAGAAACAGCCCGAAATGGCGCAGCAAGAAGAACATCTTGAGTTTATCAGGAACGAAAAGGGCTTTATTGTCCACATGAAGGACATCAAGGTGCTGATGAAACATTTATCGGCCTCTATTACTCATCAGGATTGGGAGGCTATTAAACGGGACACGAAAAAACTGAAAAAGGCAAGTCCAGTGGTATTTACGGGTGCCAATAAGAATGACTTGCCGGCGGAGTTTGTAAATCTTGACATTAAATTTCACTTGAGCGCGCAGGAGTTGATAGGCGCGTGCCAGGCGAAAAATAAAGACAAAGCAACCGCCGCCTTTTTCAAGGTAGTAAACAGTTGCGATGAATGCCATGCCAAGTTCAATCCGAAAGAGGCTTCGACATCGTGGTTTCAGTAGATGTCTTCAAAACACACAAATGTGACGGTCTTATTAAATTAGGCCTTCGGCGGCTTTTGTCTGTTTATACGTAGGGCGAGGCTTTAGCCTTGCTGACGTCTGAACATACACCAG